>SYEN01000368.1 GCA_005800795.1 Burkholderiales bacterium
ACCAGATGACCCATGCCGTTGTCGCCGTTTACCAGCGCCATCGCCGCGGCTTCGCGTTCGATACGGATATTCGGTTTGACATTCACCGCGCCGCCCTTGATGCGGCGGATGTACTGCGGCAAGCGAAAAATGCCATGGCCCTCGCTGCCATTCACGTCGGCGCGTGCCATGAGCTGTGCGATGGATTGCGCTTCGGGTGACGAGATGCCGACCGTCTGAAACGCGCTGGCGATGAATCTTTCAAGTTGAGTGGCGGTGAAGCGGGTTGCAGCAGATGACGGGTATGCTACGAGGCTCATTAAAAATTCCTAATAAAATCAATTACTTATGATATTTTTTCGATAGTCAGTTGGTACACCTGAACGCGTGTCTGGCGTCTTCGTTCGGGCGCGTAATTCTGCGCTTGCGTCCTGTCATATTAACGCGTGCGTGCAGGCGGACACACTATTTTGGTATGTCATCTGACGGCTCACAAGTCTGGGAATGCATGTATTGATAAACGCGCATACCGTCCTTGTCGCGGTAACCGGCGGCAGCTGCTTCGCGAAACGTTTCCAGTACATGCGGCGCGATCCACAGCGGGATGCCGCGCCGCGCGGCTTCTTCCAGCAGCAATGCCTCGTCCTTTAGCGCGATGGTGAGCGGCCCGTTATAAGCAAAGCTGCCAGTCAGAATGGCCGCGGGTACTTTGTGCGTGGTGGTGTAGTTGCGACCTGAGCTGGTGTTAAACACGTCGTTCATCACCTTCAGGTCGATGCCCGATTTCTCCGCCATCGCCAGTCCTTCCAGCACGGCAAGCCGCCCCGCTGACGAGACGTGATTGTTGATGAGCTTTGCAATTTGAGAAGCATCGGCTTGTTCGCTCAGATAAAACACATTCGTGGCGATCAGGTCGAGCGTCGCACGCACGATGTCAAACGCCGGCTTCGCGCCGGAGGCGAGTGCCGATAAAGTGCCATCGCGCGCGCGTAACGGCCCACCACTCACCGGCACACCGAGAAAGCCCTTGCCCGCGGCACTCAGGTCTTTGTCGATGGCGGCGACAGTAGTCGTGCCCAGAGTGGACGTTTCGACATAGACTTTGATCGCCTTGCCATGCACCACGCCATCGCTACCCAAGGCCACCGCCATGCTGGCGTCGAGCGACGGCAGCGAAGCGAATACGATGTCTGCCGCATCGGCCACCTCGCGCGGGCTGTTGACGGCTGCTGCGCCCGCTTTGCGCAGTGGATCGACGGCTTCCGCACGGCGGTCATACACCGTCAGTTGTACGCCGCGCTCCAGCAAGCGCAGCGCCATGCCGCCGCCCATGTTGCCCAAACCGATAAATCCGACGTGCTTGTTCGCCACGCTGCCACCCCTTTGAAAAATTCCAAAAAATCGCCATCACGTGAATGCCATCCAGTAGTAGCATGCCACGATTACCTGCTCTCTGTGCGCCCGCACCTGTCCATGCTGCGGCAGTACGTCGCTGTGACGTCGTCGTGAAATGACTCGATGGGGAAATGGCACTATGCTACTACTTGGATACTCCCGGAATCATTCAAGGCATTACGCTTGTCCACAGCCGCCATCGTCACCACCGCTGCCACGCTGGACGCCCTGAACCGTTGGGGCCCCATCGTGTGGCTGAAAACCAACGCCTACGCCTACCCGGCGCTGGAGACGTTGCACCTGATCGCCATCGCGTTGGTGTTCGGTACGATGTGGATCGTCGACTTGCGCTTGCTGCGCGTGATTCGCACCATTGACGCGCGGCTGCTGGCGCGAACGCTGTTACCGTGGACAATTGCGGGTTTTACGCTGGCGCTGTTTACCGGTAGTGCGATATTCGTGAGCCGCATCGGCGATTTCATTGCCAACCCCGCTTTCATACTCAAAATGGGTTTGTTGTGCGCCGCTGGCGCGAATGCGGGCATCATGCATGCGCGCGGTACAATCGATGAAGCGAGCGTCATCACCCGTTTTCAGGCGGCCTTGTCATTGGTGATTTGGGTTGCGATTATCTGCTGCGGCCGCTGGATTGCGTATGTTTAAACCCTGAAGGAGACAACATGAATCGCCGTCAATACCTTGCTGCATCGCTGGCGTCATTGAGCGCCGCTCCACTGGCGTGGCTCACCCAGCGCGCTTACGCACATCACGGCTGGAACAGCTTTGATGAATCACGGCCCCTTTACATCGAAGGCCGCGTGAAAGCCGTGAAATGGCAGAACCCGCACGCCGAGATCGTTGTCACTGTGAGCGCGGATGCTAAAGTGCCGGCTGATCTTGCCCAGCGCAAAATGCCCGCGCAAACCATCAACGTGGATGCCGCAAAAATACTCGCCGCTGCCAGCGCACCCAAGCGGCGTGGCGACTGGACGTTGGAGTTGTCGCCGATGGTTCGCATAGAGGCATGGAAAATTCCTGAGCCCAAAGTTGGCGAAACCGTGGCCGCGATTGGCTACACCTTCAAGGACGAAAAAGGTGGATCCTTTACGCGTGTGGAATATTTGCTCATCCGTGGACAATCCTACGGTTTGCGTTCGAGTCCGGTGTAGCGTCTGTTCGAACGCTACACGACTGGCCGTGCCATGAGGGATGTGGGGATATGGTCGCTTTTTCCCTGGTTTGACGACACCGGCGGCCTTCGGCTTTTAAGCGTGAAGTCGCATCGCCAAATGATTGAGTCGTGGGCGGCATTGCTGTGACGGCTGATTTCAAATCGGCGATGGCGGCCTGGGCCAGCGGTTGGTTGCGGGCGGGGATGTTTATACCTGTAACGACAAATATTCCATGATCGCCTTGGCGCTTGCCGGCACACGGCGCAGGCCAGCGCTTGCCCGCCGATCAGTCTCGCTGCGCCGATACATAGCCTCTTATGGCAGAGTTTCCGCGAGTTGCATCGCGCGCGCACCGATCTGCACCGTCAGCGCGCCGGTCATCGGCAATACGCACGAAATCGCTTCCAGCACCTGCAACGGGGTCAGGCCATAGTCATAAGCCCGGCGGATGTGTTGTGCGGCGAACTCGGCTTCACCACGCGCGCATAGCGCGGCAATGGCGATCAGCTCGCGCGGCCCGGGTCCCAGCAATTCGTCTTTCGCGCCTGTGGGCAACAGACAATGATCGACCCACAGGGCTGCACGCCTCGCCAGTTCGGGTTCAAGTGCCGCGACGTATTGCCACTCAGGCGTGTTGAGCAGGCTTTCGTTGGTGGTGGTTTTCTTTTCGCGACCGATAGTCATTTCAGCGAACGGCGTGAGCGTTTTGGGCGCGCCATCGGGCGGGCGTTTGCCGAAAGGGTACGCCGGATCGTTGGCTGTCAGCATGGCCAGCGTGACGTGCGCAATGGTGGACCAGCCGACTATCGGCGCAATGGAAGTCGCCGCTTCCACCATCGCCTTGTTGGTGACGCCGCGCTGCCATAGCCGCCGTACGTGGTTGGCGGCAAACCGGTCATCGCCCTTGGCACAAAGCTGGCACAGCGCGATCAATTCGCGCATCGTGCCGGATAACGTCTGCGCGGCGCCTTCCTCGCCTTCGTAGTGATGCATATAGCCGGCGGTTTTTGAAATCAAATCGTAGGTATGCGGCGATTCCTGTGCGAGCAGCTTAAATTCGTCGAAAATCTCTCCACGGCGCGCAATGGCACGTGCGATCACGGCTTCAGCGGTCATGTCATCGTTGTCTTCTTCCGGGGCGCTCATGCGCAATTCTCCTTGTGGAAAACAGCAGGCGTTTCGTCACCCGGCTTGCAAGAGCGCGTCTGTCTGGCAGACGCTGGTGCCGAAGGGTGTAGTTGTGCAACGTGACGCGATGGAGGGGGTGTATAAAAAATTCAATAAAAACAGATACTTATGTTTAAGGGACGTCAAACTATGTCGGTGCGGCCTAAAACGTCTGCATCAGTACACACCCCTCAAACCACCGCCACCGCTGCTGCGCGGGACCCTGGTGATCTGCTTATTTCAAATGCCGGTAAACCTGCTCTTCAATG
>SYEN01000032.1 GCA_005800795.1 Burkholderiales bacterium
CCAGGTCGGCTTGCCCCACAGCGCGCCGGTCCACAGCGCGATGAAGGTAAACCAGGCGCCCGTGGGCGCGAGCGCAGTAGCCATCATGCCGGAGAGCCGCGTGTTGAACGCCAGCCCGATGCCTGCCCAGAACGCCATCGCCAGATAAATCAGCATCGACATCCAAGCTGCCGGCACATGGATGAAAATGATGCGATAAGACTCGCCCTGCTGCGCGTCGGTCGGTGCAATAAAAAATCCGATATAAAGGCCCGCCACACACAAGACCGCTGCGATGGCGGCAAACCACGGCGCAAGCATGCCCGCCAACGGAAAAAACGTTTGTGGCGACGCGTACTTGAACCAATTAAATGCAGGGGCTGCGGCTTGCGGGGTGGCGCTCGACATGGCGCTGATTGGATTACTTTTAGGGACGTAAGTTTAATGCAATTTTGCGATGCGCGAATTATACCGTAAGTGTTTGATTATTCAAAAGAAATTCTGAGTGCCGCCGCGACAGCCCACGGTGCCAGCGAGATCGACGCGACCGACATCGCCGCCAGCAGCAACAGGTACGGCTGCGGCGATATGCCCGCGCCGACAGCCTCCACTGCCAGCGAACCGAGGATCAGCACCGGCGCGTACAATGGCAGCACCAGTAGCGCCAGCAACACGCCGCCACCGCGCAGGCCAAGCGTCAGCGCAGCGCCAATTGCGCCGATCAGACTAAGGCTTGGCGTGCCCAGCGCGAGCGCCAGTGAGAGCACCACCAGTGCATCCCCCGACAGGCCATACTGCAAGCCCAGCAGTGGTGCGATCAGCACCAGCGGCAGGTTCGCCGCGATCCAGTGCGCGATGACCTTGGCGATGACCACCACCGGCAGCGGTGCCGCGCCAATCAGCATTTGCTCTAGCGTGCCGTCGGCGTAATCCGCCGCAAACAGGCGCGACAACGCCAGCATCGAAGCCAGCAGCGCCGCCACCCACACCACACCGGGGCCGATGGCGAGCAACAGTTTCGTCTCCGGCCCGATGCCCAATGGGAACAGGCTGGCGACAATCACGAAGAAAATCACCGCGGTGAATACGTCACTGCGCCGCCGCCACGCCAGCATGAGATCGCGTGCGACAATGCTGTTCAGGATGGTCAGCATGCGACGTCCGTGCCTGCGGATTCACGCGTATACGCATCCAGATCAAGGCGTTGCGTGATGCGGGCGTCAAATGCCGCGCTCTGGTGCGTGGTAAAAATCGCCGCACCCCCGCCCGCAACGTGGTCGAGCAGGCGCTTTTCAAGATGTAAAACAGCGCCTGCATCCAACGCCGCAAACGGCTCGTCCAGAATCCACAACGGCGTTTGCGCAGCCAGCGCCAGCCGCGCCAGCGCCGACCGGCGCTTTTGTCCTTGCGACAGCGCACGCACCGGCAGATGCAGGCACGCTTCAAGGCTGAACGATGCCAGCGCGTCTCGTGCGGCTCCGCGTGTCACGGGGCGGCCGGCCAGCGCACAGGCGACCTGCAGGTTCTCGGTGGCCGACAAATCATCCTTCAATGCATGCGCGTGGCCGAGATACAGCATCTCCCGCCAGAACGCCTCGCGCAGCGTGCGCGTGGGCTCGCCGCGCCAGCGCACCTCGCCCGCATCCGCCGCGCCCAAGCCACAGACTATGCGCAACAGGCTGGTCTTGCCGCTGCCGTTGGCGCCCGCAACATGCAGCAACCCGCGCGCGGCGAGCTTGAACGACACGCCGCTAAACAGCGTGCGCTCGCCACGCGTGCAGGCGAGATCGGTTACTTCCAGCATGCTGTACTGCTTGCCACTAACCGAGTTCCCGTTTGAGCACGCTACGCATCGCGTCGTAGCAACGCCGGTCAATGGCGTTTTCGACCATGCCCTGCATGATTTCCAGCGTGCGCTCTGGCGGCGTGGCATCATGGTACGGGCGCTGGGCGCTGATGGCGTCAAATATATCCGCCACGGTGACAATGCGGGTTTCGAGGCGGATATCGGGCGCGCTCAACCGGCGCGGATAGCCGTTGCCATCAAGCCGTTCATGATGCGCGCCGGCCACTTTCGCCAGATCGTCGAACTGCGCGATTTTGGCAAGAATTTCCTCGGTCAAGCGTGCATGTTCCTTTACTGCTGCAAATTCATCGTGCGTCAATTTGCCCGGCTTTTCCAGTATTGCGCTGGTGACGCCGAGTTTGCCCACGTCATGCAGCAGGCCCACGCGCTTGATCCAGTGACATTGCGCTTTTGGCAGCGACAACTCCTGCGCGATCAGGTCGGAATAAAAACCCACACGCTCGCTGTGACCTGCGGTGAACGGGCTCTTGGCATCCACCACCTGCCCGAACGCCAAGGCAATATCGTCCAAGTAGCCTTCGTCCAGCGGCCGCATGAATTGCGCGGGCTCGAGCACCTGTACGGCCTGCGCTATCTGCGGATCGCGCAGCGTCTGCCAGAAGACTCCATCCTGCGCCACGGCCTCGATCGCGGTCACCAGTTGCGGATCGAACCAGTGCCCGGCGCGCTGGCGAACCTCACGCATCGCCGCCGCCTGTCCGTGTGAAAAATGAAATACGTCGATCACCTGTGAGAGCAGCGCGATGCGCGCGTTGAGCGGAATTGCCTCGCCCTGCAAGCCTTCCGGCCGGCCGCCGCCGTCCCAGTGTTCATCCAGAGAGTGGATGCCCAGTGCCACCGATTCCGGAAAGCGCAACTGGCGCGCGATACGCGCGCCGCGGTCGCAACGAGTCTGAATCAACTCCTGCGCGATGGCGTCACCGTTGCGCATGATGTTGAGGATCGAGGTCAGCCGCTTGGTCCAGCTTTCATTGCGTCCGGTGTGCTGAAACACAAAGCCCAGCACCTGCGACACGTTGGTGCCCACCAGCTTGTAATCGTGCTTGAAGTTCTGATCGTCGGTCAAATACAGTTCGCA
>SYEN01000369.1 GCA_005800795.1 Burkholderiales bacterium
GCTAGTATGGCCACTTGGCTGGAAAAACGTTCAAAATCGAAACGGTGCGTTGTGCGCAAGTCCCCAAAATAGGGCAACATTCAGTTAACTGACTGACGTTTGGCTCGTCTGCCCGCAAACGTCAGTGTCATCGCACCGTTCGTCCACTTGTCTCAACGAGGGCTCATCCATGATATGCCGAGCGTTTGCCATGACGTTGCCAACAGCCTTCGTGCTGCTTGCTTTTGCGGGTGCTGTGCACGGTGAGCCGGCTTTTCCGAACAAACCCATGCGATTTATCGTCGGCAATGCGCCCGGCGGTAGCACCAGCTATATCGCACGGCTTGTGGGTGACGCCGTAACCAAAACCTGGGGCCATCAAGTTGTGGTCGACAATCGCGGCGGTGGCGATGGTGTAATCGCTGCTGAAGCGCTATACAAGGCTGCGCCGGATGGGCATACGATGCTGCTCGTCTCGGCCGCACTGACGATTCGACCGCACCTTCATCCCAACAAGGTCTATGCGGCTTTCCTCAATGAATTTGTGCCGGTCGCGACGTTAGTGAGCTCCGACTATATCCTGGTCGCGAACGTGTCGCTTCCGGTCAACAATCTGCAAGAGGTGATTGCGCTCGCCAAAACGAGACCCGGTTACTTAAAAGCTGCTGTTTCAAACATCGGCGGAACAAATCATTTGGCGCTTGAGCTTTTTAACGTGCTTGCAGGCGTCAAGATTAAGGCTATACCCTACAAGGGCGGCGGACCCGGTATGACGGTGCTGATTTCAGGGGAGGTATCGGTGGCCGTCAACAACGCCATCACGCTTACCCCGCACATCAAGAGCGGCAAGATCAAACCGATTGCGACCGGCGGGACGGAGCGTCTTACGACACTTCCGCATGTCCCAACCTTCGCAGAACTGGGTCTGCCTGGCTATGCTGCACGCAATTGGTTTGGTGTTGCGCTACCGCCACGCACCCCTGTAAAAATCGTTGAGAAGCTCGCCAAAGAGCTTGTGCGTATACGCAACACGCCGGAATTCAAGGAAAAGATTGCGTCACAGGGTGTGCAACCGTTCTCGCTTGGCCCGGAGGAGTTTCGAGCGTTTCTAAAAAGCGAGTCGGCCAGGTTCGCCAAGATCATCAAAGAGGCCAATATCGTAGCCGGACCATGACAGCGAACTCGCCTACGCTACGATCCGATACACCCGCACCGCCGTGTCATGAAACATCGCCGCGCGTTCGCTGGCCGAATAGCCCTTCGACAGGCGTTTGAACGCGTTCCACACCACGCCGTAGGAATACGACACTTTGTCGACCGGGAAATTGCTTTCGAACAAGCAGCGGTTGGGGCCGAATTTTTCTATGCAGTACTGCATCAACGGCGCCAGCGTGTTCGCCAGTTCCTCCGAGCCAATGGGTTTCTCGCGCGCAAGCCATTCGTAGCCAAAACGCTTTTGCCCCACGCCGCCGAGCTTGAGCAAGATGTTGGGGCAGCTTGCCGCGTTGGCGATGCCGCGCCGCCAGTCTGCCAGCACTTCGTTGTCACGATTTTCATCGCCACGATAAGGCCCCACGCGCACGAGGCCGCCGATGTGGTTTAGCACGATGGTGAGTTCCGGCACGGCGCGGGCGAATTCGACCAGTTCGTCCAGCTGCGCGTGATACAGCGAGTTGTCGAGTGTCAGTCCCATTTTCGCCAGGACGCGCGCACCGGCGCGGTATTGCGGGGTGGACATCACGCCTTGAATATCGCGTTTGGCGAGTTCGGGGCTGGCATCCCACCCGGCGGCGTGGCGTATGCCGTGAAAGCGCGGGCTGGCGGCCTGCATGGCCTCCAATACCGGCGCGACGGCATCGCCGAGTTTTAAATCGGCATGGCCGACTATTGACGCGGCAATTTTGGTGGGGCCGTATTGGCCGGTCGCTGCTTCGTCAGCCACCTGGTTGACGTGTTCCACCTCGCCCAGCGGACGCATCGCTTCCGGCCCGCTGTCACGATAAAACGCCTTGACCTCGATATACACCGTCGAACGGATGTTGTGGCCGCTGTCACAGATGTCGGCAGCGAGTTCGGGCAGCAGATAGCGCTGATAAGCCGCCGGTTCATGCCGCTGCGCCCAGATGTGGTGATGCGGATCGCAGATGGGTAAATCAGGCTCAAGGGCCGATTCGGGTGTGAGTTGCAGCCAGGTGGAGTCTCCAATGGGCATGCGCAGCTTCCTCGGTGAACAGATCAGATGGTGAAACGATAAACCGCTTACTCGCTCTGGCAATCTATCCCGCGCCCCCGGAAGCGTCAATCACGCGGCCAGGCCTTCGATACACCCAAATTGCCATTTCCTCCACACAGGCTTGCATGATTGCCGAACTTGGCTCACGATTACCCCACGCAACCTTATATGCAAAGCGACGGAGACCACAATGCAATACGATCTGGTAGTC
Organism: Burkholderiales bacterium; assembly: GCA_005800795.1. Lineage (GTDB taxonomy): Bacteria > Pseudomonadota > Gammaproteobacteria > Burkholderiales > SG8-41 > UBA5216. The sequence goes on from SYEN01000369.1 coordinate 2,424, forward strand.
AAGAATGGCACGATAGTTGATGGTTCGGGCATGCCGCGATTCCGCGCAGATGTCGGGGTGATTCAAGGCAAGGTCGCCCGTATCGGGCGCATCCGCGAATCCGCGAAGGAAACACTGGACGCCGAAGGCCATGTGGTAGCGCCCGGTTTTGTCGACGGCCACACGCACATGGACGCGCAGATTTTCTGGGATCCGCTGGGCACGTCGTCGTGCTATCACGGCATCACGTCGGTGGTGATGGGCAACTGCGGCTTCACGCTGGCGCCGTGCGCCGCACAGGACAAGCACATGGTGGTGCGCAACCTGCAGCGCGCCGAAGACATTTCGCCCGAGGCGATGGAAGCCGGCATTAAATGGAACTGGACAACGTATCCCGAGTTTCTGGAAACCATCGAAAAGCTGCCCAAGGGCATCAACTACGCCAGCTATGTCGGCCACTCGGCGATTCGCACGTTTGTGATGGGCGAGCGCGCATTTACCGAGAAAGCCACCGAAGCCGATCTGCAAGCGATGGAGCGCCAGGTGCACGATGCGATTTCCGCAGGCGCCATCGGCTTTACATCGTCGCGTTCGCCCGCGCACGAAACGCCGGATGCGCGCCCGGTGGCGAGCCGCGCGGCGGCGTGGGACGAGGTGCGGCGGCTGGTGGGCACCATGGGCAAACTCAATGCGGGGCTGTTTGAACTCGCGGGCGAGGGCGTGGATCGCAAGCTGGGTGACCCGGGGCTGGGTGAATATCATGGGCGCTTGCGTGATCTGGCGGTGGAGTCTGGCCGGCCGATTACATTCGGAGTTTTTGGCCGGCGTGATTCACCCGGCACGTGGAAAAAATATCTCAATCTGCTTGATGAAACCGCTGCGGCGGGCGGGCGCATGTTCGCGCAGGCACACAGCCGTTCATTGAGCGCGCTGCTGTCGTTCAAGACGCAAATGCCGTTCGACCGTTTGCCGCTGTGGAAAGACATTCGCGCGCTGCCGTTGGAGGAACAAAAAGCGAAGCTGCGCGATCCCGCGTTGCGGGCGAAGCTTATTGAAGCTTCCAGCGCGCGCGACAGTCACCAGGCGCGTGGCACTGAGGCGCGGCCACCCGATTACGATTGGCTGTTCGTGTTCGACACCGTGAAAGGGCCGCATCGCTCTGTGGCGGAAGTGGCGCGCAGCCGCAATCAGCACCCTGCCGAAACCATGATAGAACTGGCGCTGGAAAAGGATCTGGACCTGTTCTTTTTACAACCGGTGGCGAACGAAGATCAGGATGCCGCGCTGGAAATCATGCGCCATCCACGCGCGGTGACGACCTTTTCCGACTCCGGTGCGCATGTGTCGCAGTTGATGGATTCATCGCTGCAAACGCATTTGCTCTCGCACTGGGTGCGCGAGAAACAGGCGTTCACGCTGGAGCAGGCAGTGCGCATGCTGTCGCTGGTGCCCGCGACGCTGTGGGGCTTTCACGACCGCGGCCTGCTGCGCGAAGGCATGATGGCGGACATGGTGGTGTTCAATCCCGATACCATCGCGGCGACCATGCCGGAGGTGGTGAACGATCTGCCCGCCGGCGCGCGGCGGCTGGTGCAACGCACGCACGGTATGGCGGCTACAGTGGTCAACGGTAAAGTGGTGCTCAAGGATTGCAAGCCGACCGGCGCGCTGCCGGGCCGGTTGCTGCGCGGACCGCTGGGGCAGCGGGCGTAGCGGGAACGCCTAAAACGGTACTTGGGGAACACCGCGCGCAAGAGTTTAAGGCGCGCGCGGTGCGGGTCATGCCAGTAGCGGCTTGGCGGCGATAAGACCTTCAACTGGACCGTCAATTGCCGCTTTGGCCTACTGGTAGCGGCGCTCCACTAATTCGCTGATATCGAAAGCGTCGAAGTCGTCGTCGGCGTCCAGCAACGGGTTGACAGCGCGCAAAATGCGCGGCGATAACCTGCGCCGGGTTGGGGAGGCATGCGTGGAGTTGGGGCGATCGCCGTCGTGCGTGAACGCCTCAAGGTCATCGAGCTCCGGCTCTACACCGTAATCTTTGATGTGAACGATCATTTGTCTCTCCTTATCGGATGCTGCTGTTTGAAACAAAAGCATCGACCATGCCAGTGCAAGATGGCACCGTGATGAAATTCACAGACAGCCGTAACTATTTGTTTTAAAATGGGTTTTTATAGATCATTTGCTGAATTGCAGCCACGGGCGGTTTGCTGCTTAAAGAAGTATTGACACATTTCGGCGCATGCCGGCACATCTTTGACAGTGCATTTTCCTATGCTGTGCACTATGTCACGGCGCATCTTGACGGCAAGATAGCGGCCCGTAGCCCGCACGCGTAAACTCGCGTGCCATGAATCGGCGCGCCCTCCATGACTGAAACTTTCGACATCGCCGTCATCGGTGCGGGGCTGGTGGGTACGAACCTCGCGTTGGCGTTGGCGCCCTCCCGGCTGCGCGTGGCGCTGGTGGAGCCGCGCGTGACGGTTCAGCCTGATGCAGCTTGGGATAGCCGCATCTACGCCATCAGTCCCGGCTCGGCGGCGTTTTTGGGCGATTTGGGTGCATGGCAAAGCGTGGATGCGACGCGCATCGCACGCGTGGAAACCATGCGCATTTTTGGGGATGCGCCTGCAGCCAGTCTTGAATTCAGCGCCTATGAAGCGGGCTTGAGCGAGCTGGCCTTCATCGCCGAAAACGGACGGCTGCAAGCGGCGCTATGGCAACAGGTGCAACAATCCGATCACGCCGGGCACGTCACGTGTTACTGCCCGGCAGCGTGCCTCGAAATGACGCAACACGCGGACGCGACTGAAATCAAACTCGATAACGGCATCACGTTGCGCGCTAAACTTGTGGTTGGTGCGGATGGCGCGCAAAGCTGGGTGCGCGCGCAAGCTGGCATCAAGGTGAACACACAGGCCTATGCGCAGCACGGCGTAGTGGCGAATTTTTCGTGCGCAGCACCGCACCGCGACACGGCGTTTCAATGGTTTCGCACCGATGGTGTGCTGGCCTTGCTGCCGCTGCCGGGCCACCGCGTGTCGATGGTGTGGTCAACCGACGATGCGCATGCGCAGGATTTGCTGGCACTGGATGCTTCAACACTCGCGCTGCGCGTGAGCGAGGCCGCACAACATGCGCTGGGTGCGCTGCAAGTGATTACACCGGCTGTGGCGTTTCCGTTAAGCCTGCAACGCGTGGCGGCTTTCGTGCAGCCGCGTCTTGCGCTGGTGGGGGACGCCGCACATAATGTGCACCCGCTGGCGGGTCAAGGTGTGAATCTGGGGCTGCGGGACGCACGCGAATTGGCGGCGGTGCTGCGTGATTGTGGCGCGCAAAATGATTGTGGCGATTACGCGTTGCTGCGCCGTTACGAGCGCGCACGCAGGGAAGATGTGTTGTCGATGCAGCTTGCCACCGACGGCTTGCAGAAACTTTTTGCCTCGCGGGCGGTCTGGCTGTCACGCGCACGGAATTTGGGCATGGACATATTGGCGAAACAACCGCTGCTGAAAAACCTGCTGGTGAAGCATGCGGTGGCGTAACACTGACAAAGGAACAACATGTTGAAACGACTTTCCATACCGCTCGCGATGATAGTGGCGATGCTATTGACTTTCGGCACGCCGGCCGCGCGGGCGCAGGACACCGAAGAAGCCCGTATCAAGCAGGCGCTGCAGGTCAAGTTTCCCAAGATGACGGTGGATACCGTGACGCGCATGCCGTTCGGCGGCCTGTTTGAAGTCATTATGGGCGGCGAGGTGGTTTACACTGACGCCAAAACGGAGCTTCTGCTGGCCGGCACGCTCTACGACACGCGCACTATGCCCGCGCGCAACCTCACGCAGGAAACCACGCAAAGAGTCGCTGCAAAGCTGATGGCCGCGTCGCACGACACCGCCATCAAGATGGTGCGTGGCAATGGCAAGCGCGTGTTGTATACATTCGAGGATCCGAACTGCGGCTATTGCCGCGAGCTCTACAAGGAGCTGGGCAAGATGACGGATATCACCGTCTACACCTTTCTGGTGCCGATTTTGTCGCCGGATTCCACCGAAAAGTCGCGCGCCATCTGGTGCGCCCGCGATCGCGCCAAGGCTTGGGATCAGGTGATGATCAAAGGTAACGTGAGCGAACCCTCAAAACCCTGCGACGCGCCGTTGGCGAAAAACACCGAAATTTCGCAGCGCCTTGGCCTCCGCGGTACGCCGGCGATTTTTACAGCGAGCGGTCAGCAGCTTGGCGGTTTCATCCCGGCGCAGCAGATCGAAAACGCGCTGTCCAAAAAGTAATTTGTTCCTCCGGCGTACGCCATGGTTGACACGCGCGGCGCACACAGCCGCCTGATGCTGGCGCTGGCCGCATCTCTGCTGCTGCATGCGTGGGCCATGCACGATTCCAGGGGATTGGGCAGGCCGCGTGTCGAAGAGGGTGGTGCGATGGCGATGAGCGCGCAGTTGTATGCACCGCCTGTAAATTTGCTGGTGGGCGGCGAAGTGCTGTCGCTGCCAGAGCAAACCCGGGCGGCGGCACCGTCGCAGGTTACGGCGGCGACGGTCACCGCGCAGCAGCGTTCGACACCGGCGGCCACCAAGTCTTTCGCAATAGCAGCAACTCCGGCTACGCAAGGCGATGCGCCGCTGCCGCAGCCCGCTGATCCGACTTATTACGGGGCGTTGAGTTTGGACGTGTATCCGCGCGCCATCACCGCGCTGGATCTGGGCGCACATTTATCGATTGCCGCAAACGGTGAAGTCCGCGCCACCGTGCTGATCGATGAAACCGGTGCGGTCAACGACGTACGCAACATTGACGCTGCCGACCCTGAAATCGCGCGCGCCGCGCGCACGTTGCTGTTGCAAACGCGGTTTACACCGGCGCGCCGCGATGGACGTATCGTAAAGGCTGAAGTACGTGTCAGCCTGCGCTACGGCAAATCGCAGTGATATTGTGTAAGTATTTGTTTTATTGAATTTTTTGTAGAGCGCCATTCACAGCTGTGTAGCCCTGCGGCAGCAGTACCCACTTGCGTACCGGCTGCTGCATGCGTCCAGCCTCCAGCGCGGCGGTATCACCCGCGCCCCAGAAATAGTCGATGCGCACCGCGCCGCGGATCGCGCCGCCGGTGTCCTGTGCGAGCATCAACCGTTGCAAGGGCTTGCTGGTATTGGGCCAGGTGGTGGCAATGTGCACCGGCGCGCCCAGCGGAATGTAGCGCGGGTCAATCGCCACGCTGCGTTCCGGCGTGAGCGGCACGCCTTGCGCGCCCGGCGGTGAGGTGGCCGGGCCAGTGAGTTCCCGAAAAAATACGTAGCGCGGATTTTGATGCAGCAAATCGGTGAGCCGCGCAGGATGCGCGCGCGCCCATGTTTTGATGCCCTGCATCGACGCGCGTTCAGCCGGCAGTTCACCACGCTCGATCAACACGCGGCCTATCGAGCGGTATGGATGACCGTTGTGATCGGCAAAGCCGATACGCATCACGCCGCCTTCAGCGAGGGCTATGCGGCCGGAGCCTTGCACCTGAAGAAAAAACAAATCAATCGCGTCGTCCACCCAAGCGATTTCGCGGCCGCGCAGCGGGGAATTCTCGGTTTCGATTTGCGCGCGCGTGAAATACGGCACCACGCGCCGGCCATCGAGCCGGCCGCGCGGCAGACTGCCTTTCAGTTCGGGTGCAACTGCCGCGAGATCGATGACGAAAATATCGTCCGGCGCAGCGTAAACCGGATAACGATTGCGCGCACTGCGCGTGCGGCTGCCGCGGATGGTGGGTTCATAGTAGCCGGTGGCCAGCCCCTCCAGCGTGCCATCGGGATTGGCGACGCGATGCGGCGTGAAGTGGTGCTCGAAAAACTGCCGCGCGGCTTCACGCCCTTTAACCGTGGACGCGGCCTCACACGTGGCGCGCCAGGCCGCCTGTTTGGCGATCACACGGCAACTGGCGAGCAGCGCGGGCAAGGCGTCGGCGTGGTTGTCCTGCGCCCAGCCGGGCAATTCGGCAAAGCTGACCGGCGTAAGGATTTGCGGTGTGGCGGGTGGCGACTCGGGGGTGATTTCGGCGTGCGTGGCCGTGGAAGCGGATGGCGGTGCGTCGGCAGGAGTCACGGAGGATGCCGGTGGCGCGGGAGAGACGCTGGATGGCGCTTTCGTATCAGCGCTCGGGCTACTTTGTGGCGCTGGCGACTGGCACGCCCCCGACAGCAGCATCATTGCCGCTGCAACAAGGCCCCGGATACATTGGATTTTCCGCGCGGAATCATTCATGATAGGACGAGAACAAACACGCAACAATGCAGGCTACAACGCTATGGAAGTTTTGGGTTGGTTTTTGCTGGAAGCACTGGCCGCAGCTGTATTACTGGCGCTGGTGGTATGGTGGACGTGGCCGCGCAAGCCGAAAGATGGCGACGGCGATTCCTGAAAGGCGAAATCGTCAGTGCAACACGCGCGGCATCGACAGCGTAAATTCGGGTATTGCTGCGTCGAATTCCGTGCCGTCGTCGGCGACCATCGGGTAGCTGCCACGCATGGTGCCCACCGGCGTGGCGATGGCCGAGCCGCTGGTGTATTCAAAACTTTCGCCGGGCTTCAAATGCGGCTGCTCGCCGACCACGCCCTTGCCGCGAACTTCCTGCACCTTGTTGGCGGCGTCGGTGATGATCCAGTGGCGGCTCAACAGTTGTGCGGCGACGTTGCCGCTGTTGCTGATGGTGATGGTGTACGCGAACACATAGCGGTCGTTGGCCGGATCGGATTGATCGGCGATGTAAGCTGTGCGCGTTTTCACTGCGATATCGTAGGTTTTGCTGGTCATGATCGGGTTTCTCTGGCGGGGTAGTATACGCGAGGATCACGCGCGGGCGGCTAACCCGTTACAATATCCGCATGAATTTGAGCAACCCACGCACCTGCCGTATCGCGCCGAGCATTCTTTCCGCTGATTTTGCGCGTCTGGGCGATGAGGTCAAAGCCGTGATTGAGGCTGGTGCCGACATCATTCACTTTGACGTCATGGACAATCATTACGTGCCGAATCTCACCATCGGCCCGCTGGTGTGCGAGGCGATCCGACCGCACGTGCAGGCACCCATCGACGTGCATCTGATGGTGCGGCCGGTGGATCGCATCGTGCCGGATTTCGCCAAGGCCGGCGCGAATATCATTTCGTTTCACCCGGAGGCGTCGGATCATATTGACCGCACCATCGGCTTGATCCACGACAGCGGTTGCAAAGCCGGTCTGGTGTTCAACCCCGGCACACCACTGCATTATCTGGATCATGTGCTTGGCAAGCTCGATCTGATACTGATCATGTCGGTGAACCCGGGTTTCGGCGGGCAAGTGTTTATTGATGAAGCGCTCGATAAGATCAAGGCTGTGCGGCAACGCATCGATGCCTGCGGACGTGATATCTGGCTGGAAGTGGACGGCGGCGTGAAGGTCGATAACATCGCGAAAATCGCGCGTGCGGGGGCTGATACCTTTGTCGCAGGCTCGGCAATATTCGGGGCAAAGGATTACAAGGCCACCATTGGTGCGATGCGGGCCGCCATCGCAGCCATCTGATTTTATTGGAATATTTGCAGTGAAATTCACCCCGCCCCTACGTGTCAAAGCCGTCATGATCGATCTTGACGGCACGCTGCTCGATACCATTCCCGATCTCGCCGCTGCCGCCAACTGCATGCTGACAGAACTTGGCATGCCTGCGTTACCGGTAGCGAGCATCCGCAATTACGTCGGCAAGGGCATCGCCAATCTGATCGAGCGCACGCTCACCAACAGCATGGACGGCAAACCCGATCCCAATCTGTTCGAGCGCGCGGTGCCGGTGTACGAGCGCACTTATCGCGAGGCCAACGGCAAGCACACCACCATGTATCCCGGCGTGAAAGAAGGCCTTGATCTGATGCGTGCGCAGGGCTATCCGCTGGCGTGTGTGACCAACAAATCGGAACGCTTCACGCTGCCGCTGCTCGACTACGTGGATCTATCACGCTATTTTGTCAGCGTGGTGGCGGGCGATACGCTGCCGCAAAAAAAGCCTGACCCCGAACCGCTGTGGCACGCCTGCAAGCAGATGAACGTCAAGCCGCACGAGATGCTGATGATCGGCGATTCACTTAACGACGCGCAGGCCGCGCGGGCGGCGGGCTGCCCGGTGTTTTGCGTGACCTACGGCTACAACGAAGGCCATGACGTGCAGTCGCTCGATGTTGATGCTATAGTAGCTTCTCTGGTTGACGCTACACGCTTGATTTCAAAGATCAATTAGTCGCTTGGTTCATTCGTCATGATTTTGAAAAACGCACTTTCAGGTTTGGCCTGGGAACGCTGGCGTCGCTGGCGCAGCTAATCGTTCTCGCGTGCCGTGTACCGCGTACTACGAGCGCCGCCTTGATTGAATGGTTGGCGCATCCTGAATAAATCGTTTTTCGTGGGAAACCCATCATGACTGAAGCCGAATTTAACCGGCTGGCGCAAGCCGGTTACAACCGCATTCCCCTGTTGCTTGAGACCTTCGCTGATCTCGACACGCCGCTGTCGATCTATCTCAAGCTCGCCAACAAGCCTTACACCTACCTGCTCGAATCCGTGGTTGGCGGTGAACGCTTCGGGCGTTATTCGTTCATCGGGCTGGCCGCAAAGACACGCCTCGAAGTGCGTGGCTATCAATGTACGGAGTTCACCGGCGGCACGGTAACACGACAAGAGACGGTCACCGATCCGCTCGATTACGTCGAGAAATACCTAGCGCAATTCAAGGTGGCGCCGCTCGACACCACCGCCAAGCTGCCGCGTTTCTGCGGCGGCTTGGTGGGGTATTTTGGCTACGACACCGTGCGCTACGTCGAGAAAAAACTCGCCCACAAGCAAAAGCCCGATCAACTCGGCACGCCGGATATCGCGCTGCTAGTGTCGGAAGAACTGGCCATCGTCGACAACCTGTCGGGCAAATTGTTTATCGTGGTTTACGCCAAACCGGGCGAGGAAGATGCGTACCAGCGCGCCCGCGCACGTCTCGCCGAGCTGCTGCAAAAACTGCGCGAACCGGTGGTGATTCCGCCTGCCAGCACCGCGGCTTCGGCAGCAGCGGTATCCGGCTTTGGCCAGGAGGCGTACTACATCGCGGTGGAGCGCGCAAAGCAGTACATTTTCGAGGGCGACATCATGCAAGTGGTGCCTTCGCAGCGCATGTCCAAGTCGCTGCGCGCCACGCCGCTGGCACTCTACCGGGCGCTGCGCACACTGAATCCGTCACCGTATATGTTCTATTTTGACTTCGACGATTTTCACGTCGTCGGCGCATCGCCGGAAATTCTCGCGCGCCTGGAAGGCGACACCGTCACCGTGCGCCCCATCGCAGGCACCCGCCGCCGCGGCGCGACGGACGAGGAAGACAACGCGCTGGCGGTGGAACTGCTCGCCGATCCCAA
>SYEN01000370.1 GCA_005800795.1 Burkholderiales bacterium
CCAGTTGGAAAACTCCTTGATGCCTTGGCGGATTTCCGGATTTTCCAGAACGTTGCAGGAGGCGATTTCCTCCACGCCGCACTCGCTCAAAATATTCACCGCGTTGGCCGAAAAGCCGCACTGCGGACAATCCGGCGAGCCCTTCATGTACAGCATGACTTTGTTTTTGCTGATTTGCGCTTTGATATCGTCTTGAGTACTCATGCTTTTCTCCACATTTGTAGAATCTGCCGCTATATCCGACAAAATTTTCATTGCTATAGTTTAGCGGCCCGTGGGGGGTTGCGTCAAGCAGCCTTGCGGCGGCGGCCTACTCCGCCTTCGCTCCGGAAGCCTTAACCACCGCCGCCCACTTCTTGATGTCTTCGCGCATGAAGGCGGCGAGTTCTGCCGGGGACTTTATCGCCGCCTCGGCGCCCAATGCCGACAGGCGCTTGGCCGTGTCGGGCGATTTGAAGTGCGCCGCGAGTTCGGTGTAAAGCCGCGTGATGATGGGTTCGGGCGTACCCGCAGGTGCAAACACACCATACCACGAGCTCACGTCGTAACCGGGCAAACCGCTTTCGCCCACGGTTGGCACATCGGGCAACAGCGCTGAGCGTTTGGCGCTGGTCACCGCCAGTGCCCGCAGCTTGCCCGCGTTCACCATCGGCAGGGCGGCGGGAAACCCCATCGACGCGATCTGTACGTGTCCCGCCACCAGATCGGTGATGATCTGCCCGGTGCCTTTGTACGAAATCAGCGTGATCTTCATGCCGCCTTGCGTGTTGAGCAGCTCCATCGCCAGGTGATTGGGCGACGCATGCGTGCCGCCGTAGTTCAATTGGCCGGGGCGCGCTTTGGCGAGGGCAACCAGGTCCCTGATGGATTTCACCGGCAACGATGGATGCACGATGATCATGCTCGGAAACACCGCCAGGTTGACTACCGGCGCAAGATCACGTGAAAAGTCGTAAGGCAGTTTGGCGTAAAGGCTCATGCCGATGGTGTGCGGCACACCTCCCAACAGCAGCGTGTGGCCATCGGGTTCTGCACGTGCAACAAACTCCGCGCCGATATTGCCACCGCCGCCCACGCGGTTTTCCACCACCGCCGTCTGGCCCAGGCGCTCGCTAAACCGCTGCGCGCTCATGCGTCCAAGGATATCGGTGGCGCCGCCCGGGGGAAACGTTACCACCATGCGTACGGTGCGGTTTGGATAATTTTGTGCGGTTGCCAGGCCGGATGCCAGCAACGTCATACACATCATCAGCGCGGATCGAGTCATGGAATCCTCCTCCTGCGGGACACGCATCTATTCAACCAGACAACCAGAACAGTGTTTGGGGTTTCACGTGGACCACAACGGCATTCTGCATGTGCCAGCGCATTCAATCACTGTCGTTCCCGCGCAGGTGGGAACCCATAACACAGCCGACATCTCAGTCAACCTATGAATTCCCGCCTGCGCGGGAATGACAGTTTGGTATGTGACCCCTTCAATCCCCGGATGAGCGCTCATTATAAGGTGGCCCGACCGCCACTCACACGTTCAATACCCGCCAGATCGCGCCACACATGCACGTCAAAAAACTCTGCCAACCTCAACAGGGCGCTGGTAGTTGCGGCCTGATTGTAACCGTGTTCCAACAACAACCAACCGCCCGGCACAAGGTGCTCGCGAGCGTGCGCGACGATAAACGCGATATCCAGCAACCCATCGTCACCTGCCGACAGTGCTTGAGCGGGTTCATATCTTAAATCACCGCGTGTGAGATGAGAGTCGCCGACAGCCACGTAAGGTGGATTGGAGACGATGATATCGAATCGCTGGCCGGCCACCGCTTCAAACCATCGGCCCTGCTCGAAGGTTACATTGGTCAGCGCCAATCGGCGCGCGTTCGCGTGTGCAATTTCCAGCGCAGCGGTCGAAATGTCCGCTGCCGTCACTTTAGCCAAGTGGCGTTCGGATGCGATACTTACGCCGATGCACCCGCTGCCCGTGCCCAGATCAAGTACGCGTGCGGGCTTGTCGAGCGGAAGGCGTTCCAGCGCCAGCTCCACCAACAACTCGGTCTCCGGACGCGGAATCAGCACATCCGGCGTCACTTTAAACGTATGGCCATAGAACTCACGCTCGCCGGTAAGGTAAGCCACCGGCTCGCCCGCCGCTCGCCGTGCCACCAGCGCGCGAAATTTTGCCGCGAGCGGTTCATCCACGGTGTCGCTGCCATGCGCGATCAGATACACATCATCGACGCCGAGCGCGTGTCGCAGTAGCACGCGCGCATCTACAGCGGCAAGGCCACTGGTGCGCAGCAATTCGGCAATACTATTCATAAGTATCTATTTTTATTGATATTTTTAATTCAACAACAATGCGGCAACACCGCTCACCATCAATGCCACACCCGCGACCAGACGCAGGCTCAGGCGTTCTTCACGCAGGATCACGCTGTTGAGTAGCAGCGTAAACAACGGGTACGAAAACGCAATCGGCGACACGATGTTGACTGCGCCGCCGTCGAGCGCGGTGTAGAGCGCCAGAATCGCGCAGCAGTTGAACAGCCCGGTCAGCGCGAACCACATCACGCCGCGCCGGGTATATGCGCGCGATTCGGGGCGCTTGCTGCGCGCGCCAATGATCCAGATCACCACAGCCGACGTGCTGTAACCGAGCAGCGCAGCCGCGAACGGATTGGGCCACAGCAGCAAACCGGCTTTCGCGATCACCTGCGCCAGTGCGCGCAGCGCCGCCGCGAGCCAGGCCACCCATGAGCCTTGTGGCGAGGTGTGCTCGCCAGTGCCACCCGCCACTTTGCCGCCGCGCCACACCAGCACCACCGATCCGGCAACGATGGCGAGTGTCGCTACGCCTTGCCGCAAGCCCAGCGTTTCGCCCAGGAACAGCACCGCGCCCAAAACCGCAAACAGCGGCGCGGTGCTGCCGATGGCACCGGCAGTGGTCGGCCCCAGTCGGCGATTCGCTTCATACGCCAGCAGCGTGACTGACACTGGGAAGAAGATGCCGAGCGCGATAAACACGCCTGCACCCGCCGTATCCCAGCCGTGAAAATTGTGACTGGGACTCAGCAAAAACATCAGCCAGAACAGCGCGGTGGCGGATGAAATGCTGACTTTAGCGCCGGCGAGTCCCTCCATGTGGCGCAAGCCGAATTGGGTGGTGACCAGCGCCGCGGCGAACAGCACCGCGGCGAGCAGGGCGAGAGCAGCGGCCACGGCGACGAGCCTACGCCGGTTGCATGTCTTCGGCGAGTTGCGCCAGTTGTTCGGCCTGATGCTCGGCGGC
>SYEN01000371.1 GCA_005800795.1 Burkholderiales bacterium
GATGTCGATCTGGTAATCCTCCAGCGCGGGATAGAGGATTTCCTCCACCACCGGCGATAGCCGGTGTATCTCGTCGATAAACAACACATCGTTCGGTTCGAGGTTAGTGAGTATCGCCGCCAAATCCCCCGCGCGCTCCAGCACCGGCCCCGACGTATGGCGCAGGTTCACGCCCATCTCGCGCGCGATGATATGCGCGAGCGTGGTCTTGCCCAATCCTGGCGGCCCGAACAACAACACATGATCCAGCGGCTCCTTGCGGCGGCGCGCAGCCTCGATAAAAATCGACAACTGGCCACGGATTTTCTCCTGGCCGATGTATTCGTCGAGCTGCTTCGGGCGCAGCGCACGCTCGAAGGCCTCCTCCTGCACGGAGGCGGGGGCGGCGGCAATGAGGCGGTCGGTTTCGATGGTCATGTTTTCAGGTTTCTATGCCGACTTCGACAACAACTTCAACGCCTGCCGTATTCCGTCATTCACAGTCGCATCCCCCGGCAACTGCCTGACCGCCCAGGATGCCTCTTTGTCGTTGTAGCCCAACGACAGCAGCGCGTTGAGGATATCCGACGACGCGCCGGCAGCCGCCGAGGCCGGGGTCAGCATGACGGTGATTTTGAGTTTATCTTTGAGTTCCAGCAGCAGCCGTTCAGCCGTTTTTTTGCCAATGCCCGGTATCTTGGTCAGCCTGCCGGTATCCTGCTGGCTCACCGCCACATGTAAATCGTTGACGCTCATGCCTGACAACACCGACAACGCGGTACGTGCCCCCACACCGGAAATTTTCAGCAACTGGCGGAACACCGTGCGCTCCTGCTCAGTGGCAAAACCATACAGCAGGTGTGCGTCCTCGCGGACCGTGAGATGCGTAAACAGCGTGACTTCCGCGCCGGCTGCCGGCAGCTGATACAACGTGCTCATCGGTACGTCGATCTCGTAGCCCACGCCCTGCACATCGACGATGATTTGCGGCGGCTGCTTGGCGAGCAGCTTGCCGGTGATGCGGCCGATCAAATGAGTCTCCCGCGTTTGACGCGATACCCCGCTGTCGCCAGCCGCCCCAACCCTTGGCCACCGTGCGCATGGCAGATGGCGCAGGCCAGTGCATCCGCCGCGTCGGGATTCGGATCGCCCGCCAGGCGCAACAAGCGTTTCACCATTTCCTGCACCTGTTCTTTTTTGGCGTGGCCGTTACCCACCACCGCCTGTTTGACTTGCAGCGCAGTGTATTCCGAAACCGGCAGGTCATGCATGACCGCAGCACAAATGGCCGCCCCGCGCGCCTGGCCCAACAACAGCGTGGATTGCGGATTGACGTTGACGAACACCTTTTCCACCGCCACTTGCACCGGCGCATTGGCGCCGATCACTTCGGCCAAACCGTCCACTATGGTCTTTAACCGCTGCGGCAATTCACCCGCGACCGTTTTGATGCAGCCACTGGTAACGTAGGTGAGTTTGCCGCCCGACTTTTCCAATATGCCGAAGCCGGTAACACGCAGGCCCGGATCAATGCCCAGTATGCGTATCGCAGCGTTCAAGCGGGCGTATCGATGACCGCACTGGTGTAAACCTCTTGCACGTCATCCAGTGCTTCGAGAGCATCGATAAGCTTTTGCATTTTCACCGCGTCGTCGCCCGTCACCACGCTTTCCGCGTTGGGTTTTTGGATGACCTCAGCGATTTCAGGTTTGAAACCGGCCTTCTCGATGCCCGCTTTCACTGTATGAAAATCGTGCGGCGGCGTTATCACTTCAATGCTGCCGTCGTCATTGGTCACCACGTCTTCGGCGCCTGCGTCGATGGCGGCGTTCATCAGCTTTTCTTCGTCGGTGCCGGGCGCGAACACCATTTGCCCGCAATGTTTGAACTGGAATGCCACCGATCCTTCGGCGCCCATGTTGCCGCCGTTCTTGGTGAAGGCAAAGCGCACATCAGCCACCGTGCGCGTGCGGTTGTCTGTCATGCACTCGACCATTACCGCCGCGCCGCCGATGCCGTAGCCTTCGTAACGAATCTCTTCGTAATTCACGCCTTCCAGATCACCGGTGCCGCGCTTGATCGCGCGCTCGACGTTATCCTTGGGCATGTTCTGCGCGTAGGCCTTATCCATCGCCAGCCGCAGGCGCGGATTGCTGTTCGCGTCACCGCCGCCCAGCCGCGCCGACACGGTAATCTCTTTAATCAGCCGCGTAAAAATTTTGCCGCGCTTGGCGTCTTGCCGCCCTTTGCGGTGCTGAATATTCGCCCACTTGGAATGCCCTGCCATATGACGCCCTCTCTAACCCTCTGACTTTCGTAACCGGCTACAATGAACAAAATTTTATCACGGAGAGCGCCATGCCCGACCCATTGTTGATAGCCAAAGACACTCATGGCTCGATTGACCTGTGCCTTCTACCTGCGCTGGCCAACCGCCACGGCCTGATCGCGGGCGCGACGGGCACTGGTAAAACCGTCACGCTGCAGCATATGGCGGAGGCGCTGTCGCGCATCGGCGTGCCGGTGTTCATGGCCGATGTAAAGGGTGATCTCGCGGGCGTATCCCAGGCGGGTGAACTCAAGGGCCGGATCAAGGAACGCGTCGAGCAACTGAAGCTCGTGGATTTCAGCAACGAAGCCTGTCCGGCGGTGTTCTGGGACATGTACGGCAAACAGGGCCACCCCGTGCGCACCACGGTATCCGAAATGGGGCCGCTGCTGATCGCGCGCATGCTCAATCTGAACGACACGCAACAAGGCGTGCTAACGCTGGTGTTCAAGATCGCCGACGACGCGGGCCTGCTGCTGCTGGACATGAAAGACCTGCGCGCCATGCTGCAACACGTGGGCGAAAACGCCAAGCAGTTCACCACGGAGTATGGCAATGTGTCGGCGGCCTCCATCGGCGCGATTCAGCGCGGGTTGCTGGAGCTGGAATCACAAGGCGGCGATCAGTTCTTCGGCGAACCGGCGCTAAACATCCTCGATTTCATCCAGACCGACAGCAAGGGCCGCGGCATTATCAACATCCTTGCCGCCGACAAGCTGATGACCTCGCCCAAGCTCTACGCCACGTTTTTGCTGTGGATGCTGTCGGAAC
>SYEN01000372.1 GCA_005800795.1 Burkholderiales bacterium
GGTTGACTGGCTGACTCGCTCACCGCATTTCAATCCACTTTGACACCAGTCGCCCGGATGAGTTTGCCGTATTTCTCGAAATCGATCTTGATCCGCTGAGCGAATTCCTCCGGCGTGGAGGGCAGCGGATCCAGCACCTGATGGGTCAAACTGACCGCGACATCGGGTTGCTTCAGCGCTTTGTTCGACTCGGAGTTGAGTCTGTCGATTATGGTGCGCGGCGTATTTGCGGGCGCATAGATGCCGATCCATGGGCTCATTTCATAGCCGGGCACGCCGGCTTCAGCGATGGTCGGCACCTCCGGCAGCATTGCGCTGCGCCTGGCCGACGATACCCCCAACGCGCGCAAACGCCCCGATTTCACATGGGCAATCACGGTCGAAACGGTTGCCAGCGACGCCTGCGATTCTCCGCCCACCAGCGCCGTGACCTGTGGCGCGCCGCCTTTATACGGCACGTGTGTGAGTTCAATGCCCGTCATCGATATCAGCAACGCCATCGACAAATGCGGCGCGCTGCCATTGCCAGACGATGAATAATTGATTTGTCCCGGCCTGGCCTTTGCCAACGCAACGAATTCCTTGACCGATTTCACCGGCAGCGACGGGTGAATCGCCAGCGTACCCGGCTGCGCCGCCAGTGTCCCCACTGGCGCAAAGTCGCGAATCACGTCGTACGGCAACTTCTTGTAGAGATGCTGATTGCCCAGATGCGTGGTCGAGTGCACCATGATGGTATAGCCATCCGGCGGGGCTTTCGCCACCGGCTCCGCACCGATGGCGCCCGACGCGCCGGGGCGGTTATCCACGATGAATTGCTGGCCCAGCGATTCGCCGACTTTTTGCATGACAATGCGGCCGACAACGTCGTTCGAGCCACCCGGCGGCCACGGAATGACCACGCGCACCGGTTTGACGGGCCAGGTTTGGGCTACAGATGCACCACACACGCTCAACAGCGTGCAAGCAAAAGCCACGTGGCATGCGCGACAAACAAACTTCATGAACGCTCCTCCGGCGGTATTGAAATGCATCCGCTTTCGAGGATTATCGCCGCAAACAGGGGCGGCGCAAAGGTATGCCAGCGCTTCGAAGCGCTAAATCGTCAACCCGCCGCTTACCTCAATCACCGCGCCATTGATGTAACTGGCATCATCTGAAGCCAGAAACGCAAAGGTATTGGCAATATCTTCGGGTTTACCCAGCCGCCCCATCGGCACCTTGTCTTCCAGCGCCTTGATGACCTTCTCGGGGATGGTGGCGAGGATGCTGGTCGATACAAAGCCTGGACACACCGCGTTGGAGCGTATGCCCTTGCGGCCCAATTCACGCGCCCAGGTTTTTGCCATGCCAATTACGCCGAATTTCGCGGCAGCATAGTTGCTTTGGCCGAAATTGCCGTACAACCCGACGATCGATGACGAATTCAGAATCACGCCAGATTTCTGCGCCAGCATGGTGTCCACCACCGCCTTGGTACAGTTGAACACACCCTTGAGATTCACTGCGATTACCTTGTCGAACTGCTCGTCGGTCATGTTTTTCATTTGCGCGTCGGCAACGATACCGGCGTTGTTGACGAGACAATCAATGCGCCCAAATTTCGCCAGTGTGGCCTCCACCATTTTTTGCAGCGACTTGGCATCCGTCACGTCCGCCACCGCGCCCAGCGTTTGCGCGCCTTCGCGCTCGCATAGCTGAACGGTCTCGGCAATCGCATCGGCGCTCAGGTCGCACACCACGACTTTCGAGCCCTCGCGTGCAAACTTGACTGCCGTTGCCTGACCGATGCCGCGCCCCGCGCCGGTGATAATGGATACCCTGTCCTTCAGTCGCATGGAGATTCCTGTGTGTCCGTTCGTTTTGCGTGTTGCGCTCTTTGTGAATTTGGCCGAAATTTCACCTGTCGCAGCGCATAATTTATATGATTTTACTGCGTTGCACAATAAAAAAATGCTGCGCAACAGAAAATTTACGAATGGATCACGATTTGGCGGCATGTCGAAGCGGATGCGCAATCATCCTTTGGCGGATGACATATCGTAACTAATTGTTTTTATTGAATATTTACTTCAGTTCCCGCAGGCACCCGGTCGAACAGCTCGATGATGTCCGGCCCGCGCATCAAAATGCAGCCGTGCGAAGCCGGAATGCCCATCGGCACCGAATCTGGCGTGGAATGAATATAAATATAGCGCCGCATGGTATCGACTTTGCCCAGCCGGTTGAAACCCACCTCACAACCCGACAGCCACAAAATACGCGTCAAAATCCAGTCGCGATCTGGGAATTTCGCTTTTAATTCAGGGCTATAGATTTCACCCGTCGGGCGGCGGCCAACAAACACCGTGTTATGCGGGCAACCCGCACCGATCTTGGCGCGAACAATGTGCCGGCCACGCGGCGTGCAGTTGCTGCCGAATTGTTCACCCGCGCCATTCCTTGCCGTCGCCACCGAATAGCTCAATGACTCATTTTTATTTTTATCAATAAAAATAAGTACTTGAGAATTTATGTTAATGTCTATTCTAGACATATTATTTACGCCGCCGCGCAAAAAATTCCTTGAGTAAGCTGGCTGATTCCTCCGCCAGCAGGCCGCCTGAGACCTCGGTATGATGGTTCAGACGCGTGTCAGCAAACAAGTTCACCACACTGCCGCAAGCACCCGTTTTGGCGTCCGCCGCACTGAAAAACACCTGCGCAATTCGCGCGTGCAGAATCGCCCCCACGCACATGCAGCAGGGCTCCAGCGTCACATACAGCTCGCAGTTCGTCAAACGATAATTGCCTGCATGCTGCGCCGCGTCGCGCAGCGCCATAATTTCTGCATGGGCTGAAGGGTCGTGCTTGGAAATCGGCTGGTTATAGCCCCGGCCGATGATTTCGCCCTCGCTCACTACCACCGCGCCGACAGGCACTTCGTCCGCCAGCGCCGCTTGGCGCGCCAACGCCAATGCCTCTTGCATGAAGCGCTGATCGATCATGGTCTCGGTAGCGGCCACCCCGTGGCTACGCCGCACTAGCCCTTCGTGGGTGACCACCCATAAGCCTTGGCCGTTGCCCCGCCCATCAGCATCGCCCGCTCACTGGCCGTCAACCGATCGGTCAGCTTAAACGGCGTCACCGCCTGCTCGTAGTTGCACACAGCAAACGCGCGCGTCCAATCGGTGCCCCACAGACAACGCTCGAAACCCCCGGCATCATAGATACGCGCCAGCGGATCCCAGATGTCAGGATACGGAAACGGCTTGTGCGACAGCGTGCAAGCGCCGCTGATCTTGATCACCGCGTTTTTGCGCTTGGCCAGATCCAGCACTTTGGGCAACTCGGCCCAAGGCTCTTTCGGCGCGGGCGGCACGCGCGGCTGCAACAAGCCGATATGATCGATTATGAAACGCGTATCCGGATGGCGGTCGATCAGCTTGATGCCGTTATCGAGGTTGCCCCAGAACAGCATATTCACCGGAAAATCATACTTGACTGCCGCGCGCGCAATGCGATCCAGCCCCGGATCGTCCGGTGAACGCTCACGCCCCGGTTCATTGGTCAACATGATGCGAACACCCACCGTGCCCGGCGTTTTCTTCCAGTCGGCAATCACATCTGCCACGTTCGGATCATCCGGATTCACCGGCTTTACCAGGGCAAAGCGCCCCTGATGCGCGCGTTGCACCTCAATCGCATAACTCGCGTCATACTGATAAATCGAAAACGCCGAAATAAAAATCGCGCCATCCACCCCCACCTTGTCCATCGCCGCCACCATGTCATCCCCATTCACCCGTGGCGGCCAATTCGGCACGCTATGCCAGGGCCGGGGCGGCGTATTGGCTTCGTAGACGTGGACTTGGGAATCGATGATTGGCATGGGGTTACTCCTGTTTGTTTGGGGGATTTTGGATATTTAAACAGGTCGGGCTTGTGGCGTCCAGATACGCGGCTGCGATTTAAAGTTTGACTATGGTTGCAGTATGCGCATGCCTCATTGCTGCCGTGGACAACAGTCTGCAATCTGGTAGAGTGGTCATAGCGTACGCGCCCACCAACAACGCTGCATGCGATCAACGTACAGGCACGTTACGATTTACCCATCCTATACTCGCTGGTGCTCACAGCGTTCCACACTCTTGGCGAAGGTGGGTAAAGTTGATTGCCGAACGCCCAGCTTTGGTCGTAGCAAGAAAAAGGTGAATATCATCAGTAAGAAGAGAAATTGATGACGACGCGGTCGAAAACAATGCCGCAGCGGTTAGGCCTAGTCTAAGATAGACTCACGTGTGCGTAAGTTCAGTGCTGCGGGTGAAATGTTCCTGCCAACGCAATAGCATAGCGGCAAATAAGGCTCGAACTTTGGACAGCAGCGGATCGGAGAGATATCCTAGCAAATTGCTAGTTTCGGCGAGCACGTGGGGCGTAACCAAAACTTCGTCGAAATCCGCAATTTTCATTTTTAGCAAATCGAAATCTTCAACTGAATA
>SYEN01000373.1 GCA_005800795.1 Burkholderiales bacterium
AGTCAAAGTCGCTGTCGGGCTTTGACGCGCCGTACGTACCGGGCTGGGATTGTCACGGGATGCCCATAGAAGTGCAGATCGAAAAAAAGCACGGCAAGCATTTGCCCACGGCAGAAACACAAAAGCTGTGCCGCGCCTACGCCTCAGAGCAAATCGAGCGGCAGAAGCAGGACTTCATCCGGCTGGGCGTTTTGGGGGAATGGGAAAATCCTTATTTGACAATGGCCTATGGCAACGAAGCCAACGAAATCCGCACGCTAGGCAAGTTGCTGGAAAAGGGTTACGTCTTTCGCGGGCTGAAGCCGGTGAACTGGTGTTTCGATTGCGGCTCGGCGCTGGCCGAGGCGGAAGTGGAATACGCAGACCGCAAGGACGTCGCGATTGACGTTGGTTTTCCTTTTGCCGAACGCGAAAAACTCGCCAAGGCATTTGGCCTGCCCGCGCTGCTTGACAAGCCGGGCTTTATCGTCATTTGGACCACGACACCGTGGACGCTACCGGGCAATCAGGCGTTGAACGCGCATGCCGAATTCGATTACAACCTGGTGGAGACTGAGCGCGGGCTGCTGATACTGGCGGCTGCGTTGCAGGAGGCCTGCCTCACGCGCTACGCGCTTACGGGCAAAACCCTCGCGACGTGTAAAGGCGCAGCGCTGGAATTGATTGCATTCAAGCACCCATTTTATGACCGGCTGTCGCCGGTATATCTGGGCGATTACGTCACGCTCGACACCGGCACTGGCATTGTGCATTCCGCGCCGGCCTATGGCGTGGAAGACTTTCAGTCGTGCCGCCGCTATGGCATGAAGGATGTGGACATTCTCACGCCGGTGATGGGTGACGGCAAATATGTCGCTTCGCTACCGCTGTTTGGCGGCGAGATGATCTGGAAAGCCAACCCAAAGATCGTCGCCCATCTGGAGGAAAAAGGCACGTTGTTTAAACAGGCGCAGCATGTGCACAGCTATATGCACTGCTGGCGGCACAAGACGCCGGTGATTTTGCGTGCCACCGTGCAGTGGTTTGCAGGCATGGATGATTCGCAGGGCTGGCAGGGTGTGAAACCAGCTGAATCTTTGCGTGCCACCGCGTTGCGCGGCGTAGAAAATACGAAGTTCTTTCCGGCATGGGGACAGGCGCGGCTGCACGGCATGATCGCCAACCGCCCGGACTGGACGCTATCGCGCCAACGGCAATGGGGCGTGCCGATGCCGTTTTTTATCTCGAAAGAAACCGGCACGCTGCATCCCCGCACGCTGGAGCTGCTGGAACAAGTCGCACAGCGTGTGGAGAAATCCGGCATCGAAGCGTGGCAGGCGGTCACCGCCGTAGAACTGCTTGGCGATGAAGCCGCACACTACGAAAAAATCAAGGACACACTGGACGTGTGGTTCGATTCCGGCTCCACACATGTCACCGTGCTGCGAAATTCCCACGGTGACGGCTCCGCGTATCCTGCCGACCTGTACCTCGAAGGTTCAGATCAACATCGCGGCTGGTTCCATTCTTCACTGCTGGTGAGCTGCATGACAGACGGCCATGCGCCGTATCGCGCGCTGCTGACGCACGGCTTTGTGGTCGATGGCAACGGGCGCAAGATGAGCAAGTCTGTGGGCAACGTCATCGTGCCACAGCAGGTGATGGGTGAACTGGGCGCAGACGTGTTGCGGCTGTGGGTGGCTGCGACGGATTATTCGGGCGAACTGTCGATCTCCAAAGAAATTTTGAAGCGCGTGGTGGAGTCGTACCGGCGTATTCGCAACACGCTGCGCTTTTTGCTGTCGAACCTCGCGGATTTTGATATCACGCGTGACGCGTTGCCGATTGACCAATGGCTGGAAATCGACCGCTACGCCTGGGTGATGATGCACGACATGCAGGCAGCGCTCATTCCGTCCGAACAAGGCGTGCGTGATCCGGCATCGCCGGGGTACTACGGCAACTATGAGTTTCATCAGGTGGCGCAGCGACTACAGTCATTTTGCTCCGAAGACCTTGGCGGCTTTTATCTAGACATCCTCAAAGACCGGCTTTACACCGCGCCTGCCAAGGGCCGCTCACGCCGCGCTGCACAAAACGCGCTGTACCACATCACACACGCGCTGACACGGCTGATGGCACCGATATTGTCGTTCACAGCACAGGAAGTCTGGGAGACGCTGCAAAAAGGCGAATCCAGCGTGTTTGAGCAAACGTGGTATCAGCTTGCGCTGCCCGCCGATGCCGATGCGTTGCGCAAACGCTGGAGCCAGTTGCGTGCGCTGCGTTCAGACGTGCAAAAAGAACTCGAAACCCTGCGCGCGGCCGGTAAGGTGGGCTCGTCGTTGCAGGGCGAGATCGATCTGCATGCACAAGGCGAGGCGCACGACTTGCTCACCTCATTGAAAGACGACATTCGCTTTGTGATGATCACCTCGCGCGCGACATTGCATGCAGGTGCGGGCGGTGTCGCGTCGGATGGGTTGCCGGGCGTGGGTATCGGCGTAGCCGCGAGCGCGCACAAGAAGTGCGAACGATGCTGGCACTACCGGTCCGATGTGGGGGCGATCGCGGAACACCCGCTGCTGTGCGGGCGCTGCGTCTCCAATCTGTTTGGTGCGGGCGAGTCACGCGAACATGCGTAAGTGGCTCACGCTGGCGCTGGTGATCGTGGTAGCCGACCAGATCACCAAGTATTTTGTTGTGCAGAAGTTTACGCTGCATGAATCGCTCCAGATCACTTCGTTTTTCAATCTGGTCTACGTGCGAAATACCGGCGCAGCGTTCAGCATGCTGGCTGACGCCGGTGGCTGGCAGCGTGTGTTCTTTGTGGCCGTGGCCGTGGTGGCTTCGGTGTGGATCGTGTGGCTGCTGCGGCGCCACCCGGAGCAAAAACTGTTTTGTCTAGCGTTGGGCATGATCCTGGGTGGTGCGGTAGGCAATCTGATCGACCGGGCACTGTTCGGCTCAGTGGTGGATTTCGTTCAGGTGCATTACGCCGGCTGGTATTTTCCGGCGTTTAACGTGGCAGATTCGGCGATTACGGTCGGCGCGGGTTTGATGATCTGGGATGCGCTGCGGCCGCAGCAACCCAGTCCAGACACCAATGGGTAAATTCATAAGTATCTGTTTTAAAACAAGTTTTTAACAAAGATTCTTGATGCCTTCGCCGCTATAATGCCGCCATGCAAGTCCTTCTAGCCAACCCCCGCGGTTTTTGCGCCGGCGTGGACCGCGCCATCGAAATCGTCG
>SYEN01000033.1 GCA_005800795.1 Burkholderiales bacterium
CTCAGCGCCTTGGCCAAAACGTGGTGGTGTTTAACCGCGAAGGTGGTGGCTCCGTGGTGGGCACGGAGCTGGTCGCCAAATCCACGCCGGATGGTTATACGCTGTTGCTGGCATCCACCGCGCTTACCATGAATGCCGCCGTGACGCGCAAGCCCTCGTACGACGTGCTGCGTGATTTCGCGCCGCTGGGGCTGGTGTTTGAAGGCCCGGGCGTGCTGGTGGTGCATCCGTCCGTGCCGGCGAATAACGTGCAGGAGCTGATTGCCCATGCGCGAGCGAATCCGGGCAAATTGCGCTATGGTTCGTCGGGTGTGGGTGGCGTGATCAATCTGGTGACCGAGCTCTTCAAGGTTCAGGCGAAGGCAGACATTCTGCACGTGCCCTACAAAGGTGTGGCGCCAGCGGTGGTCGATCTGATCGGTGGCCAGATCGAGATGGTGATCGCGGGCATTTCCATCGCCGTGCCCCAAGTCAAAAGCGGAAAGCTGAAGGCACTGGGTATCACCAGCCGTAAGCGCTCGCCGGTGTTGCCCGATGTGCGGCCGATTGCCGATCAGGGTTTGCCTGAGTATGAAAGTAGCACCTGGTATGGCGTGTTCGCGCCGGCTGGCACGCCGCAAGCCATTCAGGTCAGGTTAAGTGCTGATCTCGCGCAGGGCGGTGGCAGCGCCGATGTGCGTGAGCGTTTCGCGAGCCAGGGCGGCGAGGCCCGCACCTCCACGCGCGAGGAATTCGCGACGTTAATCAGGACCGATTTGCAGCGTTGGCAGACGGTGGTGAAGGTAGCGGGTCTGCGTGTGGAGTAATGTTGTGCGATTTTGTCGTGGCTACGGAAAAGCGTTAGCTCTTATATACGTCATTGGGTAAAGTGGTTGCCGGAATACCATGCCGTAGTCACCGATGCATTTTTCGTGCTGCGGGTCTGGATAAATCAGGGCGGCAGTCGTCGAATTTGCTTTTCGAATTTGGCCGGCAAGCACTGGAATCGCGTAACATTGTGAACCAGAGTACGGTCTTGGCACCTTTCTGTTTTAGCACCTTCCCATTCGCCAACGTGGCGGAGAATTTTTGTCCTTGAGCACTTCGACTGATCATTCAGCCGCCATTGCGCGCACGGTTTTCACGGAGCAGGATCGCCAGGCTATCCGCATTAGGCGTTTTTTGATCGCTGGTGCGGCCTATGTGCTGGCCATAGCTGCGGTGGGGTTGGGTGTCTGGTTGGGCCTGTGGGACGTCGGTGTTTTGATTACCTACACGCTGATCGTGGTGGCGATCAATGTCGCGTTTTATGTTGCCTTCGCCACTGGATGGAACCTGAAACTGGAGGACCCCAGTCTCACCGAATGGCAGATCATGGCGGCGACTTGTGCGCTGTTATTCATTGTTTACCATGCGGGTCCGGCGCGCGGTATCGCGCTGTTGTGGGTGCTGCTGATTTTCATGTTTGGCGTCTTCCGGCTGCATACCATGCAACTGTGGCGGCTGGCTGCAGTGACCTGGCTGGCCTATAGCGTGATCATCTATCTGGATCATCAGTACCATGCTGGCCGCTTCGATCCGCGGCTGGAGATTTATCAATGGCTGGTGCTGGGGGCCGTGCTGGCGTGGTTTACCTTTATGGGGGGGTATGTGAGCGCATTGCGTGCGCGCATGCGCAAGAGCGAGGCGTTTTACCGTACGATGTGGGAGACCGCCCACGACGCGGTGCTGATCGTCAACAACACAGGCCAGATTGATTATGCCAACCCCGCGGTAGATGTGATTTTCGGTCGATCGCCTCAGGCGCTTAAGGGCGAGGCAATATTGCCGCTGTTGCCGCCGCACGTGCGCGAGGGCCGTGGTGACACTTTTCAGCATTACCTCGACAGTTGCAAGCGGCCCAACGGCGACTGGAGTCTGATCGAAACGCGTTTTTTGCATGCGCGGGGACATGAGTTCCCGGCGGAGGTCTCAGCGGCCGAGATGCAAGTCGAAAACAAGCGGGTATTTTTGATCTTCGTGCGCGACATTACTGTGCGTAAACAGACCGAGGCTGCGCTGGAGGCTGCCCGTGGCGCGGCGGAAGCATCCAGTCTCGCCAAGTCACAATTTATGGCCAATATGAGCCACGAAGTGCGCACGCCCATGAATGGCGTGCTAAGCATGACGGAATTTCTGCTGCAGGAACCGATGGCGCCACGACAGCGCGAATACATCGAAACCATACACCGCTCCAGCCAGTCGCTGATGGCGGTGTTGAACGATGTGCTCGATTTTTCACGTATCGAGTCAGGACAGTTTGAGCTGACTGTTCAGGCGTTCGACCTTGAACTGGCGGTGCGCGATACCGTCAAACTGTTCGAGGCCGAGGCCGCTGTCAAAGCGGTGACTTTATCGGTCGCGCTGACGCCAGTGCTGCCGCGCCACGTGTTGGGCGATGCGACGCGCGTGCGGCAGATACTGTCCAATCTGCTAGACAATGCAGTGAAGTTTACCGGGCATGGCCACATCGAGTTTCAGGTGAATGTCCCCGCGCCGGGCAAGGTGCGATTCGATGTGATCGACACCGGCGTGGGAATTCCCGCGGAGGCGCAATCGCATATTTTTGACGCGTTCACACAGGTGGATGGTTCGCTCACTCGCCGCCATGGCGGTACCGGTCTGGGGCTCACTATCGTGAAGGGACTGGCTGGCCTGATGCAGGGCGAGTGCGGGGTTGACAGTAAGCCGGGTACCGGTTCACGCTTTTGGGTCACTTTGCCGCTTCAGGGCGTCTCCACCGTGGACGCGACCCGCTCGGCGCCTCCCACCTTGCCACAGTATCCCGGCAAGCGTGTGTTGCTCGTCGAAGACGATGCGTTGAATGCGCGCATTGCATCAGCGATGCTCGGCGCGCGCGGTCTTGTTGTGCAGCATGCGCCCGACGGCTCTGGTGGCGTGCGGGCGTACGAAGGCCACGGTGACAGAGGCTTCGACCTCGTGCTGATGGATTGCCAGATGCCGGTCATGGACGGCTTTGAGGCAACAAAGCGAATCCGCGAGATCGAGCGCACACGGGGATGGCGTCGCACGCCGGTGTCGGCATTTACTGCGCATGCGTTTAGCGGTTACCGGGAACAATGCCTTGCTGGCGGCATGGACGATTACATTTCAAAGCCGGTGAACGCTCTGGACTTTGATGCGCTGCTGGCGCGCTGGCTGTCCGGGGAGCCCGCGTGACGTGGCGGCCCGGCTTGCAGAAGTTTGGCGTGGCGCAGTGTAGCGTTAGAATGCAGCGACACTCATTTCATAAACTTCATAAGTTACTGTTTTTATTGAAAAAAATGTATCTGGGTGGATCTGTGGCGTGACAGCGCGCGCACCCATCCACCCAGAGGGTTGTTAACGAGTGTCAAGAAGACTGGCTTACACCTTGCGTATCGAACAAACCGTGTCGTACCAGCCCTGCATGCCCACCAGCGGCGCAGGCTGCACCGGCAGAATGGCGTTGACGTTGTAACCCGCGCCGGTGCCGCCTTTGCGTTCGTCCCACCACAGGTCGTCAACCAGATCCTGATCTTCATCGGCGATGTTGTCGTTCCATGCGGCCAGCGCCTGCTTGCGACCGCCACGCGCGTTGGCAGCGCGCCCATGCCACGGGTTGCCGAGTGTGTTGGACACCGCCAGCACGCGCGGATGTATGCCTTCGGTGACAAACGCGGGGATCAACGCGCGGCCCAGCACCTGGCCGCCGCCGCTCATCATGTGCCCATACGGCCGGTAGGTGGTGATTTCCACCATGTCGCCGCTGCGGATGCCGTGACGTGTGGCGGTATCGGTGTTGATCCACATCGGGTTGTGATGCACGATTTCGCTCAGGTACTTTTGCGATTGCGTGCGGCCCTGCGTGTGCACATTCCACTTGAAGGTCACCAGGTGCAACTGATCGGCCTTCATGTTGGAGATGGACGGTATCGGGAAGTACTCAGGCATGCCGTTTTGATGGTCTTCGGTGAAGCCCACCTGCTTGGCCGCCGCCTCGATATCCGGGTGATACACCGCAAACTTGCGCGTCGGCGTGATAAAGCCGCGCCTGGGTTTACCGTCGACCATGATGCCCACCGCGCTTTCGCGCCCATCCGCGCCCTTGCGGTAGATCATCTGCGTGGCCTCGTCGACACGAGTGCCTTTGAGCTCGGCAGCGGGTACATCCCAGTTGTATAGATCGTAGTACTTGGGCTTGGACATGTCCTGCCACACACCATGCTTCTTCATGTACTCGAAGCCGTCTTCGTTGACGCGCTTGCTGAGCGCCCCGCAGCGCTGGCGTATCCAGTCTTCGTGATCCTTGAACTGAAAGTACTGCGCCGTTGCCGGACCAATACGTTTCGCGATATCGATCATCGAATCCGCGAAACTCTTGCACTCGCCCGGTGGCTGCACGATGGGTTGCCGCAAGGTCACGTAATCACGCAATTCCATGTTGTTGCGCGTATCGAAGCCCCAGCGCTCCATGTACGTGGCGTCGGGCAGTATCAGGTCGGCCCAATGTGCCTGCTCGGAATAGACGATGTCCGAACACGCATGAAATGGAATCAACTTTTCGTCAGACAACACATCGACGGTGAGCGTGCGGCCTTCAGGCCAGGTCTGCGGCGAGGCGACGCAATACGACAGGAACACCTGAATCTTGCCGCGCCCTTCCTTGATGTATTGATAGACGATTTCGCCCACTTTCATACGCTGCCATTTATTGGCGAGCGGCCATTCCGGCGGATTCTCGATTGCGCTGCGCGCCTTGGGTGCTGGCGGGCGCGGCATGGGCTGCGGAAACACCGTCGGCGGCACGCGCGTCGGCTCGACGGTGTAACAATAACCACCGGGTTTGCCAATGCTGCCGACAATCGCGTTCAACAAAATTACCGCGCGGTCGTTGTTAAAGCCGTTGTAGTGCGCACCGGAACCGCGATTGGTGAAGGCCACCGCGGCAGGCGCGGCAGCGGCGAACTCCAGCGCCACGCGGCGGATGTCGGCGGCCTTGATGCCGGACACGCTCTCGGCCCACTCCGGCGTGTAACGCGAAATCCATTCCTTCAAATCCGCTGCGTTGACGTTGCTCCAGGTGTCGAGCCACTTCGCATCATGTTTGTTCGCCATCATGATGGCATTGCCCATCGCCAGCGCGATCGCACCGTCGCTGCCGGGATTGGGGCAGAACCACTCGTCGGCCCGGCCTGCGGTATTCGACAGCCGAACATCAAAATACACAAACTTTGCGCCATTATCGTAGCGCCCTTGAATAATGCGCTTGCACGCGTGAATTGCGCCCTGATGCGCTTCATAGACATTGGCGCCGAAGTTCATGATGTATTTGCTGCGCGCGAAATCACCCGATTCCCAGTCGGTTTCGCCCAGGCTCACATAATTCGCCGCGCGCTTGTTCGACGAGCACAGCGCGCGGTGATTGAACAACGACGGCGAGCCGATGGCATTCAAAAAGCGGCCCATTTCCTCGCCTATGCGCGAGCGGCCGATCTGGATCGCCACTTCCTCCGGCTTGCCATCGTCCATTGCCTTGCGGATGCGTTGGGCGATTTCACCGTGCGCTTCGTCCCAGGTAATACGCTGCCACTTACCCTCGCCACGTTTGCCCACACGCTTTAACGGGAACAACAAACGTTCGGGATAGTTGTTAATGGTCGGTCCGCTCTGCCCCTTGGCGCACAGCGATTTGCCGTTATTGGGGTCGGCTGGGTTGCCGCCGATTTTCACCAGCCTGCCGTCAATGACATAACCCTCGATGCCACACACCGTCGAACAATTCAGGCACACGCTTTTGACGACCTTGGCCTTGGTGTAGTCGTTTTGCAAGCGCCCTTTGCCATTGGCGCGGCGGCCCGCCTTGCGTTGGCCGATCAGTTCTTTCTTGCGATATCCGATAAACTGCGCTTGCGCATCGTTCGGCGTGAGCAATATGGTTTCACCCAGCGCCAGCGTGGACAATGCACCGAAACCGGACTTGATAAATTGACGGCGTTTCATGCTTTGCCTCCCGCTTTGCCGCCCGCTTTTTTGTTATCTCCGACACCACCGGGATTCGGCTTGTATTCGACCAAATTCTTCGCGGGCTCCACCTTGGCCCACATCACGCGCTTTCTACGTGGAAATTCGGCTTCAAGCTGCGCCCAGGTTTCAATTTCATACGAGTACGGGTCGTGGATGCGGCCCTTGGGAATTTTCTTTTCCATCTCCCTGGTGTGGCCCTTGTAGGCCACCGACGGCTTGGTGTTTTCTTCGGGCTTCAACACCGCAGTCTTGCCGCCATGCTTGGCCATGAAGCGCGAGTAGGGCGACTGCGCATCGTTGGCATCGCCAAAGTGAAACATTTCGGCGGGACAGGTTTCGACACAGGCCGGCTCCATGCCGACGCTCAGGCGCTGCGAGCAGAAATCGCATTTGTCGGCGACATCGTTGTCGTCGCAGCCGATGGCGGCGTAAGGGCAGGCTTTTTCGCAAGCGCCGTCGTGATCGCATTTATCGGGATCGATGCGCACTATGCCGTCTGCCAAGCGATTGATGGCCTTGGTCGGGCACACTTTCAGGCATGGGGCATCTTCGCACTGCATGCACAGCGTGGGCAGAAAATTACGTTTGACACTGGGGAATTTACCATGCTCCCAGTAATACACCTTGGTACGATAACGGCCGAGCGGCACGTTGTTTTCAACTTTGCAGGCCACGGAGCAGGCATGGCAGCCGATGCAGCGGTCTACATCCAATGCCATTTTCCAGAGCGGCGGTTTGCCGGTGGCGGGGTTGACCGTGACGGGCGCGCCAACAGAGGGCGAGAGGAGCTTGAGGCTATTGGTCATGACCACCCCCACGGCTTTGCGGGTTACTGGAATCCATGTCGCTGGCGGCGTTGCCGCAAATGACACGTCGGGTTCTGGAACGGCTGGGAATCAACATGCTGGCTTCTCCTGGTGTGTACTGAAAACAAATCCTTGCGCTACGCTTTGGGTGCGCGGCAATGTGGATACAAGCTTATTAACACGAATCGCTTCGCGCGCCTAAACTACTATTCACCAGATTGCCGCTCAATTCAATGACAGTTCCATGACAGATTCCATACCGGATAAACAAACATCCGGGCAACGGCCGATTCGCGGCCTCCGCCAAACTTTGCATTTCCACGCTTTCTGCTGTAACTTTCAGTGCTGCAAGGCGGGGTGCCAATGCCGTCTTGTGGCAATTTCAAATGACTTCATCGCGAAGACAATCCCATGATTGATTTAAGCCCGTCCCGCACGCGCCGCTGTGTCAGCGGTTTTGCCGCGCTCATTCGTGCCAGCCAAAGCTGCCGTTCACACGCACGC
>SYEN01000374.1 GCA_005800795.1 Burkholderiales bacterium
GCTCCATCCTTTGGCGCTTGCCGTCTTGTGTTTCCTTCATGCATTCCGCTCGTGCGTTCCTGATACCGGTAGCGAACTTTCCCCGGCAACAATGTTCTCAGCCGTATGGTGTCGTGATTGTGAAATCGCGGCGCGCGCTATTGCGGGGCGCATCAGCCGGGCCGTAGAATCGTATCGATAGCCAATCATTCGTTTGTCTGTTCTCCAGCTGGAGGCCGTGCATGAAGATACTCAAATATGTGTTGCTGGCCTTTGCGGGCGTGGCCGTGCTGATCGGCGGCATCGCTGCCTACATCGCCGCAACTTTCGACCCCAATACGTACAAGCCGCAAGTCATCCAGCTGGTTAAAGACAAAAAGCAGCGCACGTTAAAGCTTGACGGTGATATCAAGCTCAAGTTCTGGCCGAGCCTCGGCGCCGACCTCGGCAAGCTTGCGCTGTCGGAGTTCAAGAGCGAGACCGAGTTCGCGTCGGTCGAGCGCGCGCGTGTGTCATTGAAGCTGATGCCGTTGTTGTCGAAAAAGGTGGTCGTAGATGAAATCGAAATCACCGGTGTGCGTGCCACGGTCATCAAGTACAAGGATGGCCGCATGAATATCGATGACCTGCTGACCAAGGACGACGACAAGAAAAAGGAACAGGTCGAGTTCGACATCGACCACGTGAAAATCGAAAGGGCCACGCTCGCCTATCGCGATGAAGCGCAGCGCGCATCCTACGCATTGTCGAATCTGAATCTCACCACCGGCCGCATCGCGCCCAACGTGCCGGGCAAAATCGATTTGTCGGTGACGGTGCAGGGCGACAAGCCCAAGCTGAATCTCGCGGTCGCTTTGAAAACCAAACTTCAGTTCGATTTGGAGAATCAGGTTTTCATACTGGACAACATGGGGCTCGAGGCGAAGGGGCAGGCGGCGGATTTGTCCAACCTCAATCTCAAGGCGTCCGGCGCCATCGATGCCAAACTCAAGGCCGGTGAGTTGCGCACCAACGCGCTGTCCGTGGCGATGACGGCAGTCAGCGGCAAGGATAATTTGGATGTCAAACTCGATGCACCCAAGTTATTGATTACAAAAGATAAAGCGTCGGGCGATAAAGTCACGGTAGCGGCGAAAATCACCAATGCGCAGGGCGCGACGGTGGCCAATATCGTGTTGCCGGGCATTGAGGGTACAGCCCAGGCATTCAAGGCGGCGGGCATGACGCTTGATCTGGATATGAAGCAGGGCGCGCAGGCAGTAAAGGCGCGCGTGAGTTCGCCGCTGTCGGGCAATTTTCAGACGCAGCAGATCAGCCTGCCGCAACTCAACGTAAACATTACCGCCACCGGGCCGAATATGCCGGGCAGCAGCCTTAGTGGCACTCTCGCGGGCAGTGCCAGTGTGAACGGTGCAAAACAGCAGGTGCAGGCAAATCTTGCCGGCAAGGTCGCCGACAGTACCATCAAGGCGCAACTGGGCGTCAACGGCTTCGCGCCACCGGGGCTGACCTTTGACATCGATATCGATCAACTCGATGTCGACAAATACGCGCCGCCTTCCGGTGGCAAACCTGCGGCTGGTGGTGGGGGCGACAAGCCCATCGACGTCAGCGGTCTGCGCAATCTGCGCGCCAACGGCAAAATACATATCGGCACGTTGAAGACCTCCAACGTCAAGGCCAGCAACGTGCGGCTGGAAATCAAGGCGGCCGGCGGGCAGGTCAACGTCAGTCCCTTGAGTGCGAATCTGTATGGCGGCTCAATGACCGGTGCCGCCACGGTGAACGCTGCGCAGGCCACGCCTTCGTTTGCGCTCAAACAGAATCTCACCGGCGTAATGATCGGCCCCTTGCTGAAGGATCTCGCCAACAAGGATTCGCTCGAAGGCAAGGGCACGGTGAATGTCGACGTGCGTACGGCGGGCGGTAGTGTCAACGCGCTCAAGCGCGCCCTCAACGGCAACGCCGTGGTGAATCTGCGTGACGGCTCGGTGAAGGGCATCGACATCGCCGCCACCATCCGCGATGCCAAAGCGAAGCTGGGCACGTTAAAAGGCCAGCAAACGCAACAGGCCGACGCCAACAAGAAAACCGAGTTCTCCGAGTTAAGCGGCACTTTTGCCATAGCCAGCGGCGTGGCGCGCAACAACGATCTGTCGTTGAAATCACCCCTGCTGCGCGTGGGCGGTGAAGGCGATATCGACATCGGCAACGACACCATCAACTATCTGGTGAAAGCGGCGGTTGTCGGCACGCTTACTGGACAGGATGGCCGCCCGGTGAGCGAACTGAAAGGCGTGACCGTGCCGGTGCGGGCGACTGGGCCGCTGACTGCACCATCGTTCGGGCTGGATTTCAATGCGCTGTTGACCGACACGGTGAAGCAAAAAGCCGAAGACATGGTTAAGGGCAAGATCGAAGACGCCCTGTTTGGCAAAAAACCCGCCGCGCCAGCCGCGCCAGGAGCCGCACCCGCACCGGCGCCATCTTCACCCTCTGGCCGCGATGCTGCCAAGGACGTGCTGAAAGGCATTTTTGGCCGCTAAGTCCGTCACGCGAATTGCGGGACTAACTGCGGCCAAAGCAGCAGCCCGGCGAGTGCCGCCGAATTTCGCCGCACGCCTCATCGCATGGCACAAGCGTCATGGCCGTCATGATTTGCCATGGCAGTGTCGCGATGCTTATGCCATCTGGTTGTCAGAAATCATGTTGCAGCAAACGCAGGTTGGCACGGTAATTCCGTACTACCTGCGGTTTCTCGAACGGTTTCCCACGGTGCGGGCGCTGGCGGCAGCACCGCTGGATGACGTACTGACGTTGTGGAGCGGGCTGGGGTACTACTCGCGCGCGCGTAACCTGCACAAGGCCGCGCAACGGCTTGTCGCAGATCATGGCGGCGTGATGCCCGCGGATCCTGACATCGTGCAGACGCTGCCCGGCATCGGGCGCTCAACAGCAGCGGCGATTTGCGTATTTGCGCAGGGCGGGCGTCATGCCATTCTGGATGGCAACGTCAAGCGCGTTCTGGCGCGCTACTGTGGTGTCCACGGCTATCCGGGCGGCGCGGCGGTGCAGGCAAAACTGTGGGCGCAGGCAGAAGCGTTGTTGCCCCCGGTGGGGAAAAATGCAAGTACCGAGACTGCTGCAATCATTGCCTACACCCAAGGTTTGATGGATCTGGGCGCAAGCCTGTGTTCACGCAGCAAACCGCAATGCGAGCATTGTCCGCTCAGCGCTGATTGCGCGGCGCACCTTCTCGGGCTGACGCACGTGCTGCCCGGCAAGAAACCGCGAGCCACCCTGCCGCAACGCGAAACCGTGATGCTGGTTATGCGCAATACCGGTGAAATTCTGCTGGAAAAGCGTCCGGCCAACGGCATCTGGGGCGGCTTGTGGTCATTGCCGGAAGTGGCCCACGAACGCGATGCAGCCACGGCGGTAAGGCGTTACGGTGTGAGCGTGCGGGCGAGTCAGTCGATGCCGCTGATCGCGCACGGCTTCACGCATTACAAATTAAACATCACGCCGTTGCTGCTGGACGTTAAGAAATCGCGTCCTGGTGCGGCGGGCGTGTCTCAAGCGCCGGGCGTGGTGTGGCTTGCGGCAGAGGATGCGGCTCAGGCGGCAATCCCGGCGCCGGTGCGCAGAATTATTTTAAGTATTTGATTTAATGGGAACTTTTTACGATCATATTTCGGCTGCCAACTGAAAACGCACATCGCCGGGTTCGTTGACCGCCAGTGTCAACGCGAAGCCGTGCTGCGTGGCCAGCCGCGCCGCGTGATAAAGCCCCACGCCTAGGCCCGCGCTGGATTTCACCGGCGAGGCAAACAACTGCCCTGCCAACGCCTTGGCCACGGCCTCGCCACTGTCGCGCACGGTGAGCGTCAGTCGTACGGCGTCAAATGTGACTTGTACCTCGGCTGCCTTGCGCAACGCGTTTTCGATCAGATTGTCGGCGATGCTGTCGAAAGCCTCCGCAGGTAATGAATTTTGTGCGCCGCTTTCACCATTGCCGTGCAGCGTAAAGTGTACGTTGCGATAGGCGTAGCGTTGCCGCAGCGCATCCCACCACACGTGTGCGCCGGTCTGCCGTGATGGCGTCTGCGCGGGTGCGCCGAGTTTGTCGAGCGTGGTGGCGAGCCGTTGTGTGATCTGCGGCAGTTGCCGTTGCATCAGCGCCAGCAGCGCGGCGGATTGCCCCGGCGCCGGGTCCTGTGCGGCGGCGCACAGCGAGTGTAGAGACTGCAGCAGGTTTTTGACATCGTGCGTCAGCCGCGAGCCGGTTTCGTGGATCGCCTGTGTGTAGGCGTCGCGCCGCTGCATCTGTTCACGCAGCTTGGCGGCGTGAAAGTGGCCGATCATCTGTGCCAGCAGTTTCACGTGCAGCAGCATCGCGGGCGACAGCGCCCAGCGCGTGTGAATATTGAGTTTTAAATCATCGGTCACAAATTCCGCGTAGTGTTCATTAAGCCGCCCGTAGTGGCCCGATCCCAGTGGCGTTTCCCATCGCAAACCAATCACCCAAGGCAGTGCCAGCATGTGTTCCAGCGCCGCGTCGAGGAAACGCCGCGGCTCGGTTTCGTGTTCGGCAATTTCCGCCAGACGTTGCACCCATTGCTCAAACGGCAGACCGACACTCATCAGATAGCGTGACAACAACTGATTGAGGCCTGCGAAGCCGGCTGTCGGACTCATCAGCCACGACAGCACCACCAGCGCCGCCGCGATCATCATCAGCGTTTGCGCCAGCGCCAGCAGGTACTGGCCCTGATTGGTGCGCACCAGCACCAAACTGCCGAGCACCAGCGCCGCCACCAGCAGAAACAGCATCAGGCTGTAGAACACATCCACCGCGATGAGCGACCCGGCCCGCGCAGGCGCGGCGCGCACAAACAGAATGGCAAACGCGATCAGCGGCAGGCCATAGCGCACCAATGCAATGAGTGTGGTGTCGGCGGGCGGCTCGCCGGCCAGTTGCGGCACCACCCAGATCAACAGCAGGGCCAGCAGGTAGAGCGCTGCCAGCAGCGAGGCGAGCCGCTGGCCGCGTTGCGACAGGCCGGGCACGCCGCCGCCGATTACCGAAACCAGCGCTGCCAGCCACACCGCAATCGCCCACCAGTTGTTCACCGCAGCGAGCAGTATGCCCAACGCGATCACCAGCAATGCCTGCGAAGGCCGCAATTCGCCGTCGCCCTGCCACAGCGGCTGCCACAGCAGGAACAGGCCGAAATGTGCGAGCAGCAGCGCCGACCCCCACACGGTGCCCATGCCCCACACGGTGGCCGCGTGCAGCGTCAGCAGCATCAGTCCCAGCCACAGATGGCCGTGGCGCGCGACGAAGCGGCTGCGCGCCTCCGGCGTAGGCTGGGTAGGTTGGGTGGATTCGGCGGGCATGTCGGGTTGAGGTGAAATCGTGCGCTGAGTCAAGTTAGCTATACTTCGCTCGTCATGCAACAGATACTGGCCATTTCACGCTACACCCTGCTCGAAGCGCGCCGCACGCGCCTGCCCTTGCTGCTCGCTGCCGCGCTGGCGCTCATACTGGCGCTGGCGTTTTTTATCGCCGAACTGGCGGTGATCGAAAGCGCGCGCCTGCAAACGAGCTTCTATGCCGCCGGCGCGCGTCTGGCCGCCGTGTTTATCGTTGCGGCGCATGTGCTGGGCAGCATCACACGCGAATTCAACGACAAGGGGATCGACGCCCTGCTGGCACTCGATCTGCCGCGCTCGCATTATATCCTCGGCAAACTCGGCGGGTTTCTGGCGATTGCGGCGCTGGTGGCGCTGATCACCGGCCTGCCGTTGATGGCGCAGGCGCCAGCCCTGGCGGTGGCGCAATGGGGCGCCGCGCTGGTGCTGGAACTGTCGGTGGTGGCGGCGTTTTCGCTATTTTGTGTGATCGCATTCGGCCAGTTTATCCCGGCGGCGGCACTCGTTCTGGCGTTTTACCTGCTGGCGCGCAGCCTGACCACGATCCAGCTCATCAGCGCGCATCCGCTGACCGGCGCGGGCACGCTGTCGCACGAAGTCGGCCGCTGGCTGGTGGATGCGCTGGCGCTGGTGATGCCCGCACTCGACCGCTGGCCGCAAACCGCGTGGCTGGTCGATGCCGCTGCGCCGTGGCCGCTGTTCGGCGGGTTGCTGGTGCAGGCGTTGCTGTACGTGGCATTGCTGGCGGGTGCCGCGATGGTGGATTTTCATCGGCGGAATTTTTGAGCAGGCCGTGATTACGACGAAATCCAAAGGGCGCATCCAGCACATCGGACTGTTCGAGCCAGAACGCAGCTTCAGCAGTGTACCCCCCTGGGTGCTGGCGGTATTTTTGCTGGCGCTGGCTGCGCATGGTGCGCTGCGGTTGATGGAGCCGCGTCCGCAGGCTACCGCCGCAGCACTCGAAGCACCGCTGCCCGATGCGGCCCTGCGCGCGCTGAGTCTGGGCGAGCCGCAGGTGTTGTCGCAAGCGCTGACGCTGTACTTGCAGGCGTTCGACAACCAGCCCGGCATCAGCATTCCGTTCGCAGCACTCGATTACGCGCGGGTGAGCGCATGGCTCAAGGCCGCGCTGGCGCTGGACCCCGCCGCGCAATATCCGCTGATGATGGCGTCGCAACTTTACGGGCAGGTGCCCGACGAAGCGCGCCAGCGCGCGATGTGCGAATTCGTGCAACAGCGCTTCACCGAAAACCCCAACGCGCGCTGGCGCTGGCTCGCCCACTGCGCCATCATGGCGCGCCATCGTTTGAAGGACATGCCGCTGGCGCTGCGCTACGCCGAGGACATCGCGCAGCGCGCGGGCAAGGCGTCGGGCTGGGCGCGGCAAATGCGTATTTTTTTGCTCGAAGACATGGGCGAAGCCGAACGTGCGGCGGTGCTGCTGGGCGGCCTGCTGGCGAACAAGGAAGTGAGCGATGCGAAGGAATTGCATTTTTTGACGGAGCAACTGGAAAAGCTGAAAGCTGCGGGGGATACGTCGAAAGCGGTGTCGAAAAATCAACAATCCCGTTGAAACTTCGCTGCGGTGCATGTTTTTCGACATGCGAAAAAACCCTTAATTGTGTCGGAATTGTAAAGATACTGATTTGGGTTGAATTAAAAAATATTTAATAAAAACAAATAGTTACGATTTTATCAGCAGCTATTTTCCAAGCGTTATTGCCCTATATGCGATTTGCGGCCAGCGGGTACAAAGCTTGCGTTGAATAGGGTAGCAAACTTGGGAATCCACTGAAGGAGAAGGTTCATGAAGAAGCAAAAACAAGGCGGATTTACGCTGATTGAAATCGCGATTGTGCTGGTGATTATCGGGCTGCTGCTGGGCGGCGTGCTCAAAGGTCAGGAGTTGATTACCAGCGCGCGCGTGCGCAATCTGATTTCGCAGCAGGATGGGATCAAGGCGGCTTATTTTGGTTTTCTCGATCGGTATCGGGCGTTGCCGGGGGATTACACCGGTGCAGTTAACAACATTACCGGGGTTCTAGCTTCGTCTCCTTGCAATGCGGGTATCGGTAACGGTAATGGACGCATCGAAGCGGGCGCGGGTAACGAAGACGTATTGGCATGGGAGCATATCTCAAAGGCAGGCTTTATTAATGGCACCTATACATGTGCCGCTACAGTAGGACCTGCTACAAATCCCACCAACCCGTATGCTATTGCCTTGCGAATTGTGTACGATGGCGCTTACGGAAGTACGAGTACTGGTGCACAGCGCCACAACCTGAAAACCGGCAACCAGATTCCCGTGGACATTATTGCGGAGGTTGATCGCAAAGTGGATGATGGTCTGCCAAATACGGGTGGATTCCAGTTTTCGGTCTATACCGTTTCGGGCGGCACGGCACCGACCGAGGGGGCTACAACTACACCGGCTTGTACTAGTGCGGCAGGAACAGCGGCAACATGGAATACGACAAATGGCAGCACCAATTGTGGTGGCGCCAGTTTGTTCTGACATCGTATTTGCTGCACAAGAAAAGCCTGCGACAGCAGGCTTTTTTGTTTTTTGGGATACGTAATGCTTGTAACACAGTCGCAAGGCACGTCTCGGCTATCTGCTATACTTTTCCTATGAATTCCGTCCCTGCGCACGGCTCCGCCATGGCAGCACAACACAGCACAATTGATCCGCTAACCGTCGCGCGAGAGGTCCTCGAAATTGAGGCGCGCGCGCTGCATCACGTTGTCAGCCGCCTCGATGCCGCTTTCGCCGCTGCAGTAGAAAAAATCCTCACCTGCAAGGGCCGCGTGGTGGTGAGCGGTTTGGGCAAAACCGGCCACATCGCACGCAAAATTGCTTCCACGCTCGCCAGCACCGGCACACCGGCGTGTTTTGTGCCTGCGGCAGAGGCGAGTCATGGCGATCTGGGCA
>SYEN01000375.1 GCA_005800795.1 Burkholderiales bacterium
GCCGGTGCTCGCGGGCCAAAGTGGCAACACCGGCTGTCAGGCGCTGGCGGTCACGCTACGCGGCATGACGCTGGGCGAGCTCAAACCCGGCTCCGAGCGCGCATTGGTCATGAAGGAAGCCTTGCTCGGCATGATGAATGGTGCGGTCACGGGGCTGGTGGCTGGGCTCGGCATGTTCGCCTACGCCACGATGACCGGCTCCAAACACGCGCTGCTGCTTGGGGGCGTCGTGTGGCTTGCGCTGGTAGGCGCTTGCGTAGTCAGCGGCATCTGTGGCGCGTTGATTCCGCTCACCTTAAAGCGCTTCGGCCTCGATCCGGCCACGGCCTCCAGCATTTTTCTGACCACGGCGACTGACGTGGTGAGCATGGGCTTGTTGTTGGGGCTGGCGACGATACTGATACGCTTTTAACGCCCGTGGCAAAAGACGGTGATTTCGTGCGTCACGTGTGCGAGCTGCTCGCACCTGCCGGGAGCGTAACAACGCGACGCATGTTTGGCGGGCACGGCGTCTACGTCGATGGACTCTTCGTTGCCATCATCGCGTGGGAGGAGTTGTATCTCAAGGTTGATGACACGACGCGAGCTGCATTCGAGCGCGAGGCGTGCGCGCCTTTCGCCTACGACAAGGCCGGCAAAACGATGACCATGAGTTACTACCGCGCGCCGGAGGAGGCCATGGACGCGCCACACCTGATGACGCCGTGGGCTCGGCTGGCGCTGGCAGCCGCCGTGCGTGCGCAAGCGAAAAAGGTGCCCGCCAAAAACAAAACGGCCGCGAAGAAAAAATCTTCGCGGCCGTCCTTGAAGCAACGAAAGCTGTAGTTCCGCTGCTCTGTTAAGCCGCTTTGGCCGTCTTGCGCCGTTTCGCTGCTGCTTCGGTGGTATGCATGGACGCATACGCCGCGTGCGCCGCTGATTCTGCGTCGCCCACGTGCACAGCGTAACCCATGTCTTCCAGCACCGAGCCCAGCGCCGACAAACACAGCATCACGTTGTCCGGACGGCACGAGTAACCCATCAAACCAAAACGCCAGATTTTGCCGGCCAGGGGGCCGAGGCCCGCGCCGATTTCGATGCCGAATTCGTTAAGCAAACGCTTGCGTACTTCGGCTTCGTTGACACCCGTTGCGCAATGCACGGCGTTCATTTCCGGCACTTGATATTTCGGGTCCACCAAGAATTTCAGGTTCATGGCTTCGAGGCCGGCCTTTAGCGCGATGTGATGCCGCTTGTGGCGCGCCCAGCAGTTTTCGAGGCCCTCTTCGCGGATCAGCAGCAGCGCTTCGTGAAGGCCGAACAGCGAGTTGGTCGGCGCGGTGTGGTGATAGGTGCGGGTGGTCGCGCCCCAGTAGCCGAGCAGCAGGTTCATGTCCATAAACCAGCTATGGATTTTGTCTTTGCGGCCTTTCACAAAATCCACCACGCGTTCGCTGATCGACACCGGCGACAGGCCCGGCGTGCACGACAAACATTTCTGGCTGGCGGAATACACGGCGTCGAATTTCCAGTCATCGACCCGCACTTCACATCCGCCGAGCGAGGTAACGCAATCGACGATAGTCAGCGCGTCGTGCCTGTGTGCGATCTCGACGAGCTTTTTCGCATCTGACAACACGCCGGTGGAGGTCTCGGCGTGCACAAAGGCCACCAGACGCACATCGGGATTGGCTTTTAACGCGTCTTCTAATTTTTGCGGATCAACCGGTTCGCCCCATTTGTCCTCAACGACAATCGCGGTGGCGCCGCAACGCTCGACGTTCTCGATCATGCGGCCACCGAACACGCCATTGCGGCACACGATCACTTTGTCGCCGGGCGCGACCATGTTCACAAAACAAAACTCCATGCCCACCGAGCCGGGGCCGGAGATCGGAAACGTCAGCGGATTTTTGGTTTGATAGGTGTAACGCAGCAGCGCTTTTAACTCTTCCATCATGTCCACGAACACGGGGTCGAGGTAACCGATGGCAGGCTGGCTCATGGTGGTCAAAACACGCGGATGGATCTCGGTGGGGCCGGGGCCGAGCAGCGTACGCTGCGGTGGGTGGAAAGAGCTGATGCGTTTGGACGGTGCAAATTCGTTGCTCATGGTGTCGCTCCCAGAGGGTGGTATGTAAAGGTTTTCGCCGTCCGGGCGCGATTTCAGCCGGATCGGTTTGCGCGCAGTGGCATCGTTCAAAATTTCAGCGGCGGTGACTTCACCGTTGGTGACCTGCTCCACTTCCATCGCCCAGCGCGCGGGGACATAACCGGATTTGACCCAGTTGTTGACCACTGCACGGTCAAGGCTGAAGCGGCGCGCCACTTCGGCTTGGCTGCCAAACAGTTGGACGAGACGTTCTGCGCAATTCATGTGCTGAGATTAACATGACAAAATTAGTTTGACAAGTTAATTTATTCGCATTATTAACGTAAGTATATGTTTTTATTGCATATTTTTACAATCACGCCTTTGACTGTAACAAAATGGCGCTTTTTCGCTACATGAGTACGTGGTAACGTGCGCCGTTTCCAAACCCGGAGAAGTCGATGTTTCGTGTTGCAACCTGCCTGACCCCCTTGGCCCAAGTCACTCTGATCGCTGCGATCGCGACCCCCGCAATCGCCGCCGACAAAGGCGGCGCGTCTGCCGCCAACTATCCCAACAAATCGATCCGCCTGATCGTCCCGTTTCCGCCCGGTGGCGGCACAGACCTGGTGTCGCGCATCCTGCAACCGGCGGTGACCAGCGCCCTGGGGCAACAGTTGCTGATCGACAACCGCGGCGGTGCACAAGGCACCAGCGGCACCGCCATCGGCGCCAAGGCCAACCCGGACGGCTACACGCTGATCATCGCGGAAATTGGCGCCACCGCAGTCGCGCCGTGGATGTATCCGCAGGTACCGTTCGATGTAGCCAAGGATTTTTCGCCGATCACGCAATTGATCGAACAGCCGTATATCGTATCGATACACCCCACCGTTCCGGCGAAAACGCTCAACGATTTTTTGAAACTCGCCGCTGCCAAGCCGAATGGCTATAACTTCGGTTCCGGCAACGTGACCGCGCATCTGGCGCAGGAAGTGTTCTACCAAACCGCGAAACTGAAGCTCACGCACATACCCTATCGCGGCAGCGGCCCGGCCATGACCGCCGCGCTCGCGGGCGAAGTGCAAACGCTGTTTTCCGGACCGGGCGCAGCGATTCCGCAAATACGCGCAGGCAAAATCCGTGCGCTCGCTGTCACCACCGCCAAGCGCACGCGCGAGCTGCCCGAAGCGCCCACGCTTGAAGAAAGCGGCTTCAAGGGCTTCGCCATCAGCGGTTGGTACGGCTTGATGGCGCCGGCCGGCACGCCGCAACCCATCATCACCAAACTCAACAGCGTATTCGTGAAAATCTTGAGCGGCAGCGACGCTGCGAAACAACTGAGCGACCGCGGCTATGACCCGACACCGACAGCGCCGGACGCTTTCGGTAAATTCATGGTTGCCGAGTACCAGCGCTGGGGCAAGGCGGTGAAAGCCGCGGGCATCAAAGCGACAGAATAAAATACCAATTAAAACAGATACTTACATCAATTGCGGATATCCTGCAAAAACCACTCCGTCGGCAGCTCGTGCCCCAGCCCGGCTGCTTTGGCCTTGCGGTAGACCAGTGAACCCACCGAGGAAAACTGCACGCCCCAGTTGCCGATGGTGCGGTAATGCGTGATCTGATCGCGCGAGGTACGGCCCAGCGCCTTGCCGGAAATAATGTCGGTGTACACCGGCCACTCGCCGAGCTTCAGGTTTTTGGTGGCACGCGGCAGGCGCTTTTGCTGTTCCTCGGTGCCCATTACAAATGCGCCGAGGCTGCCACCAATACCCTTGCGGTATAACGCACTTTCGGGGATATCCAGTCCCTCCTTGCCCTGCTGAACTTTCACGTCAAAGCACGCCGCGACGTCTGCTGAAATTTCGTGCGGGCCAAGGTTGACCACGTGCATACCGGGCTCAAGCCACGTCCGATCGATGGTCGGCGAGATGCTGTCGGTACAGGTTGAAAGAATATCCACGCCGCGCACCGCTTCGCGCGCGGAATCGACCGCCACCACGTCAAGGCCCAGTGCCTTGGACATTTCCGCCGCGTAGCGAAGGCGGTTGTCCGGGTTGCGGCTGAACACCTTCACCTTAGTGAGCTTGCGCACCGCCGCGTAAGCCTCAAGGAACGTGCGCGCCATGCCGCCGGATCCGAGCATGCCGACGACACTCGCGTCCTCGCGTGCCAGCAGCCGCGCGCCGATGCCCGCCGCCCCGCCCACGCGCATGTGCTGCAAGTGGCCGTCGTTCATGATCGCCAGCGGCTCGCCATTGCCCGCGCTATACAGAATCACCAGCCCGCAAAACGTGCCC
The DNA here is from genome assembly GCA_005800795.1 of Burkholderiales bacterium. Lineage (GTDB taxonomy): Bacteria > Pseudomonadota > Gammaproteobacteria > Burkholderiales > SG8-41 > UBA5216. The sequence continues at coordinate 4,378 of SYEN01000375.1, forward strand.
GGCTGCACACAATATTTATTTTCAGAGGTACTGCCGTCCGCGCCCCTGGGCCAATGCACGATGTCTGACTTTAGTCGCACGGCGTAATAGCCGCCGCTGGAACCCTCCACCGTGCCGAAGCGGTAATAGCCATCTTCCCGGTCGCACGGTACGTAGGTATCAATGCGCGGGCGGTAGATGGCCTTGCCTTCCAGTAGCGCGGCGAAGGCAGTTTCCTGCACCTCGATGCATTCAAGCATGGTGAGGGTTTGGGCGACTACTTCGTTGTTGATCATTAGCATGGCGATTCCTGTGGCGACAGGGTTTCGGGCGGGTCAACTGCCAAACCCGCCATTCTGGCCTGCGTCAGAATGACGCGGAGGGTTCGGCTGCTATTAGCGTCAATAAAATCAAGCCGCCTTGCGTGCCTTTGCCGGAGCTTTCTTTTTAGCCACAGGTTTTTTTGCCACTTTAGCCTCGTCGGCCAGCTTGACTGCGGCCTTCGTCCCCGCCTTCGGTTCACGCGGCGCAAACTCAAACGACACCTTGCCGTCGCCCCCGCGCACCAGAAACGCCGAAAACGGGCGCCCCTTCTTGCTGATGAATTTATGCAGCAAATCCGTCTTGCCGTCTCTTAACAGCTTGGCAACCTGCTCCGGCTCGATGTTGCGCTGAAGAATGATTTTGCCGGTGCGGAAGTCGCAGGTGCGCGGTTGCGCAGCGGATTTTTCGCAGATGTAGGCCATGCCGTGGGCGTAGACGTTAGCCTTGCACTTGGGGCAAGGGCCGATGACTTCCTGACCGGTGAAATCCACTGGCTCGGCGTCTTCGTTGGCTTGGCCAAAATCGAATTCGAGTTTGTTTTCGGCGTTGAGCTTGATGTTGGCGGCGAACGGCCGTCCCAACCGCGAGCGGAACCCTTGTAGCGGGCCGATGTTCTTTTTGACAATCAGCTCATCGATTTCCGTCGAATCAAATTGCCGCCCGGCCAGAATGCGCCACAGAGAAAACTCGCATTTTTCGCACTGGAATTTCTTGTAATTCTCTTTGACCGTGCCGCCGCAGGCGGGGCACTTGGCTTGCAGCGTGACGTAATCGCCGGGCACGGTTTCACTTTCGCGCGCCTTCGCCTGATCGACGATGTGTTTCGTCATCTTGGCGATTTCTTTCATGAAGGTGGCACGTTTTAATTTGCCGTGCTCCATTTGCTTCAACTTGAATTCCCACTCGCCGGTCATTTCAGGCGAAGCCAGTTCGGGTATATCCAAGCCGCGCAGCAGCGTCAGCAGCGAAAACGCCTTGGGCGTGGCCTGCAATTCACGGCCCAGTCGTACCAGGTATTCTTCGGCGATCAGCTTTTCTATGGTCACCGCGCGCGTGGCCGGCGTGCCGAGGCCGCGTTCTTTCATCGCATCGCGCAGTTCTTCGTCGTCCACCAGCTTGCCCGCGCCCTCCATGGCGGAGAGCAGCGTGGCCTCGGTGAAGCGCGCGGGCGGCCGGGTTTGCGTGGCGAGAATATCGATGGCTTCGGTTTTGGCCTTTTCGCCTTTTTTCACTGCCACAAGGTTGGGCGTGTCGCCGTCTTCGGCGGAAGCCCTGCCGTGCACTTCCAGCCAGCCCGCGTTGACGAGCACTTTGCCTTCGCTCTTGAAGGCCTCTTTTTCCACGCGCGTGATACGCGTGGTGACCATGTACTCCGCGCTTGGGTAAAACACCGCGAGGAACTGCCGCACCACCAAGTCGTATAACTTCGCTTCGATTTCGTTCAGCGCCTTAGGCGATTGACCGGTGGGGATGATCGCAAAGTGGTCGGAGATTTTCGCGTTATTGAAAATGCGTTTAGTGGGTTTAACCCAGCCTTGCTTGAGTATTTTTTTAGCGAACGGGGCGTAGGGCGTGCCATCCATCTCGCCGAGTGTGGCTTTCACCGTGTCGAGATAATCTTCAGGCAACGCGCGCGAGTCGGTACGCGGATAAGTCAGCACTTTGTGCTTTTCATACAGCGACTGCGCCAGCGACAAGGTCGTGCGAGCGCTGAATCCAAAGCGTCCGTTGGCAGCGCGTTGCAAACTGGTGAGGTCGAACAACAGCGGGGATGCCTGCGTGGTGGGCTTGCTTTCTTCCTCGATCTCGCCGGGCTTGCCTTCACACTTTGCCTTGATCGCCTCGGCGCGCTTTGCGTCCCAGATACGCTCGGCGCGCAGGTCTGCGTCGGCCTCATTGTCCTTTGCTTCCTTGGCGTCTTTGCTGTCTTTCTTGGCCTTGGCGAAGTTCTCGTCGATCCAGCGGCCCGCGTACGAGCCTTCGGCTACGCCGAACGTGCCGTGCACTTCCCAGTAATCCTTGGGCACGAAGCGTTTGATTTTTTCCTCGCGCTCAACGAGGATCGCGAGCGTGGGCGTTTGCACCCGGCCCACAGGCGTTTTGTGAAAACCGCCGCTCTTGCTGTTGAACGCCGTCATCGCCCGCGTGCCGTTAATGCCCACCAGCCAGTCGGCCTCGGAGCGGCAAATCGCAGCATCGGCCAGCGGCAGCATGTCTTCGTCGCTGCGCAGGTTTTTGAAACCTTCCTTGATCGAACCCGCGGTCATGGATTGCAGCCACAGCCGTTTCACCGGCTTTTTGCTGCCAGCGTGGCTGGCGATATAACGGAAAATCAGCTCGCCCTCGCGACCCGCGTCGCAGGCGTTGATGACGCCGGTGACGTCCTTGCGCTTCAGCAGTTTCGTCAGCAGTTTCAGCCGCGCTTCGGATTTTTCGATCGGCAGCAAATCAAAATGCGGCGGAATCACCGGCAGGTTGGCAAACGACCATTTGCCGCGCTTGACTTCGAATTCGTCGGGCACGGCGATCTGCACCAGATGACCCACGGCGGACGACAACACAAAATCGTCGCTTTCAAAGTAGTCGTCGTGGCGCTTGAAGCCGCCGAGGACTCGCGCTATATCGCCCGCCACTGAAGGCTTCTCAGCGATAATTAGTTGTTTTGACATGGTTTTTGGGCCGCGCCCTTAGGAATAGATACTGGGAAAATCGCGACGAATCGCAAGTGGCACCGCACGTTGCAGTGCAAAAAGAGGCGCAGATAATAAGAACAAACCGGGCGCGAGCGCAAGCCACTTTGTCACAGGTGGGCAAAATAACCTATGGCCAATATCAAAAAATATCAATAAAAACATATACTTATAAATCTATCAACACACCCTTTGCCATAGTCCGCCTGGCAGGCTGGCGACGACGCCCTCCAATTCCAGCTGGATCAACGCTGCGCTTACTTCGTGCACCAGCAGGCCTGCGCGACCGGCCAGCGTGTCGATACCGCAGGGGTCGAATGCCATGTGAGCGAGCAGCGGGTGGTTGGAGGACGCTAACGCCGCTGTTTTGCTGGTGCCAGGGGCCTGCGGCAGCCGCAGCTCGGTCAGGATATCGGCCGCATCGTCCACCAGCTTGGCGCCCTGTTTAATCAGTACGTGGCAGCCCTTGGACAGGGTGGAGTGAATTGAGCCGGGAATGGCAAAAACATCCTTTCCCAGTTCGTTGGACAAGCGCGCGGTAATCAGAGAACCACTGGACAGCGCTGCTTCCACCACCAGACAACCGCGCGTCATGCCGCTGATAAGCCGATTGCGGCGCGGAAAATTGGCAGCGACCGGCGGCGTGCCCAGGGCGAACTCGGAGACGATCACCCCTTTGGCCGCGATGGCATGCGCCAGATCGCGATTGCGCGCCGGGTAAACCTTGTCGAGGCCGGTGCCGACGATGGCGACCGTGGACGACAGCCCGGCCAGTCCGCCTTGGTGCGCAGCGGCGTCAATGCCCAGCGCCATGCCGCTGACGATGGTTAGCCCTGCGTTGGAGAGCGCTGTGGAAAACGATTCCGCCGTGAGCTTGCCCTGGGCTGTGGCGTTGCGGCTGCCGACCACCGCGAGGGCAGGCACGTTCAACAGTTCAAGCCGGCCCTTGGCGTAGATCAGCGGCGGTGGGTCAGCCGTTTGCAGCAACGCCTGCGGGTATTCGCTATCCGCGAGCGTAACGACATGATTGTTGCTGTCGGCAAGCCACGTTTCGACCGCCGCCGGATCGCTGTAAAGATCAGCGTCCAGAATGGCATCTGCCAGTTTGCCGGTGACGATGGCGGTGAGCGCTGTGCGGCTGGCACCGAGGATTTGCTCCGGCCCGCCGAAGGTGATCAACAGTTTGCGAAACGCCTCGCCGTTAAGCCCCGTGGTCAGTGACAAACGCAGCCACGCGGCAAGATCGGGGGCAAATGGTACAACAGGCACGGCGGGAACGAGGCAAAGCCGCCGCGCGCAAATGACGCGGAAGCAGCGGCGCGGAGAATCAGGGTGTGGTAACGATATCGTCGATGGCGACCGGCAGATTCGACTGCATCACCAACCCGAACGCCGCGCGTTCGAAGGTGCGAAACACCATCACCAGACCGTAACGCTCTTCAGGCAGCTTGGCGATATCGGCATCGTTAATCGGCTTTTGCACGCTGAATATCGGACTGTCGCGCACGTTCAGTTGTTCTTCAAAGTATGGCCGGCGCGCGTCGCTGCCGGTGGGGCCAGTGCGCCCGAGCAAGGAGCTCGTGCGCAAGGCGTAGCGCGAGCTCGCCGGACTGCGGTAAAGCGCTAATATGTGCCCTGCTTCCAACCCATCCTTTGACCCCTTGGACAAGCTCACCACAGAGTAACGACCCGTCTCATACAAATTATCGTTGAGCGACATCACGCGGCCCTGCACTTTGCCCGCTGGCGCGCGCGGCGCGTAGGCAAACACCGGAACTTCCTTGGTAATGGGCACCAGACTGTCACCGGTGTAGATTTCCTGCGTGGATTTGATGATCTCGATGCGACTGATGTCCCCAAAGTGTCGCACGCGTGCTTCGCCCAGATAGAGACCGAGATAGCCGATGGTGGTACCGGTGTCCGGATCCACCAGCTTGTCGCCGCGGCGATAGATATGCCAGTTGTCGCCTTTGTCTTTGGCAAGGCCGCGCACATAGGCAAGGTTGCCGGCACCTACCACCACGCGCGATTCTTCGGTGGCGATAATCTTCGGCGCGCTGTTCAACTCATTTTCGCTGATCACCAATGGGCGCGATATAAATGGCTCGATGATGCCGGGCGCGATGGTGGGCACAGCGTCTGAGATGTTTTCAACGCGCACGCGCGGTGACAGGGCCACGGTTTCCACGCGCAAGCGGCCCGTGGCGCGATCCAGCACCAGTACGTCACCCGGGAAAATACGGTGGGGGTTGCGAATCTGCTGACGGTTGAGGTTCCACAATTGCGGCCAGTTCCACGGCTTCTCAAGGTAACGGCCAGAGATGCCCCACAACGTGTCGCCCCGCTCAACGGTATAGCGTTCAGGCGCATCCGGCTTCAGACCTTGCAACGCCTGCGCGCCGGCAGTAGCTGCGAGCAGGGACGCAGCAGCGGCCAGCAGCAACGATATAATGCGGTTTTTCATGGACATAGCAGCACCTTGATGAGTTTTCGGTCGTGCGCGATAGTGCAGACGACCATAGCCGGGACACACCCTTCAGCGTTACCCAACGGCTGGATTGTTGTACCGGCGCAACATCACACTTTGGATTAAATTCTGCATCTAGTTACTTCTATCAGCAAGACTTTTTGTGTCCAAGCTCACCATTTTGCTGTACCCTGACCCACGACTGCACACGGTGGCCCAGCCTGTGCGGAACGTAAATGACGAAATTCGTCAATTAATCAAGGACATGGCTGAAACCATGTATGCTGCACCGGGCGTTGGCCTCGCCGCAACACAGGTGGATATACACAGGCGCATTATTGTCATTGACACCTCGCCCGCCCGCGACCAATTGCGCGCCTATATCAATCCGGAGATCCTTGAAGCCACCGGTATCGCTGATTGTGACGAGGGCTGTTTGTCGCTGCCCGGCATCTACGAAAAGACCCAGCGTGCGCAGCACGTGCGGGTACGGGCGCTGGGCGCCGATGGCCAATCGTTCGAACACGAGGCCGACGGGCTGGAGGCTGTGTGCATTCAGCATGAAATGGATCATCTGGAAGGCAAAGTGTTTGTCGAGCGCCTGTCCAGGCTAAAACAGCAACGTATTTTGGCCAAGATCAAAAAACGGCAGCGCGACGTGGCCTGACGGCGTAACTGAAATATCATAACTATCTGTTTTTAAAAGGATTTATTTTGCGGCTGATTTTTGCCGGAACGCCTGCTTTTGCCGCAACCGCGCTGCAAGCGCTGATCGATGCGGGCCACGAAATTGTGTTAGTGCTTACTCAGCCTGACCGGCCGGCCGGACGCGGCTTAAAGTTCGTTGCGTCCGAAGTAAAAAATATGTCACAAAAACAATCACTTAGAGTTGAGCAGCCCCTCACACTCAAAACTGATGGCGCGCGTGATTTAATCGCCGCTACGCACGCCGACGCCATGATCGTCGCTGCGTATGGCCTGATTTTGCCGCCCGCGATTCTGACGCTGCCGCGGCTGGGCTGCATCAATATTCATGCATCTCTGCTGCC
>SYEN01000034.1 GCA_005800795.1 Burkholderiales bacterium
GGCGTTAACCAGTACACCATCGAGTTGATGTCGGGCTACATCGACTTTGCCTCCATGCAAATTTTTAACATCGCGCCGTTCGTCCGCCAAGGCAAGCTGCGCGCGCTGGGCGTCACCTCGCTTACGCGTTCGCCCGCGTTGCCCGAGGTCGAAACCCTGCATGCGCAGGGTCTGACTGATTTTGAAAACTACAACTGGAATGCCGTGCTGATGCCGCCCAAAACGCCCGCCGCCATCGTGGGCAAAATTCAGGGTGTGCTCGCCGCTGCAATCAGGGAAAGCCGCGACCTCTTCATCGGCCAAGGTCAGGAGCCGGGCGGCGAGAGTGGCGAGCAACTCACCGCGTTCATGCGCGCGGAAATCGAGCGTTACGAAAAAACCGCGCGGGCGGCGGGGATCCCCCGGCAATAGATTGCAGGCGCCAGTTGACCTGCCCGCCGTACACCGGGGTCGTAGACGTCCCATCTGCGGTGTTGCGCGACTACGGTGTTTGCCAGCGGGCAGGGCGCCCGCGCTCCGAGCCCCTTGCTTGCTGCAGTCCGGAAATCAAAGCGTCCAAGACGCCACACCGCAGCCGACGTAAATTTCAGGCATGGCGCTGTAGTGAATGAGATCAAAGCTGCCTGTGCCTCCTGTGCGGGCGGCGCTCGCTGCACTGTGAGCGGCCAGCCAGTTGCGGGTCTCAGCCGCGCCGTTGCCGGCAGTGGGTAAACGCGCATCCAGAAACTTCATCAAGGCATCGCTATTTTCATCGCAGTGGCCCGACGCGAGAAGTTGCAAACACTCGCGGTCAAAGGCTTCATCGATTTCGCCCATGGTCGGCTCGCCGATGGAATGGCTCAGGCCCCCGGTAGCAAGCAACGCCACGCGCAACGGCGCGGGAAAACTTTTCACGGCGGCGGCAAGGGTTTCGCCGAAAGCAAAGCAACGCGCGGGCGAGGGATACGGCGGCTCGACGGTGTTGAGTATCACCGGCACGATAGGCGGCAGCGGATCGATATTCGCCTTCCACAGGGGAATGCAAAAGCCGTGATCGAGGGCGAGTTTGTACGATACCGACGGCTCGAATTCATGATGGCATGCATATGCAGCGATATGTTGTGCCAGCGCCGCGTGCCCGGCCATCTGCTTGTGCGGATAGGCCGCGAGCCAGGGCTCCGGCGGGCCGGCATGGGTGTCGCCGACGCCGATACAAATCGACGGCAGATTATCCAGAAAGAAATTCACCCAGTGATCAGGTGAAATCACGATCAGCACGTCGGGCCGCACGGCGTTGATGCGCCGGCCGAGTTCGGTGAACGCTGCGGTCAGCGTGTTCCTGGTTGCAGCGGGCAGTACGTCCCAGTTGCGCACGATCAGCGGGCCGTGGCTGGCAGCGTAGACGCCTACGAGGTCAGCCATGATGAGCGTTCCCTGTTTCGGCGGACGAACGAATGCGTTTCAGAAATTCCTCTTCCGGCATGCCGGCCACCAGAAAATAAAATCGCAGCAGGTAAGCGTTGACTTGCGGCGCCAGCGCAGCCACATCATCAGTGGCGATGGCGGCCCGTATTTCGGGCTTCAGCGGGTAACGTGCGAGCACCACCTCGCGGTTGGCGCGGTATTCGGCTGCCGCCGAAGGTGTTTGCAGATCGAAGAAGAGTTTGCTTAACCAGTAGTCGCGCATGGTCGTGTGCGTTTGCCGGGTTATGGTTAGTCGGTGGTAATGCCGGCGTCGCGAATCAGATTACTCCAGCGCTTGATCTCGGCTTTGACGAACGCATCCGTCTCAGGCGCGCTCATACGCAGCACGCGCCCACCGCCGCTTTCAAAGCGCTTGGCGACATCGGGTGCCTGCACCACTTTTGCCATTTCGGCTTGCAGGCACTTCAACACCGCCGGGGGCGTGCCGCTGCGCCCGAAAATGCCGAACCACGCTTCCATGTCGAGCTTGGCAACGCCGGTCTCGTTAATGGTCGGCACGGTGGGCAGTCCCGGAAAACGCTGCGCACTTGAGACGACGATCGCGCGGATGCGCCCGTCATCGACAAACGGTTTGGCCGTGCTGGCGTTGTCGAAAAACAGATCGACACGGCCACTTTGCAGATCGAGATGCGCAGCCTGCGCGCCGCGATACGGCACGTGCAGCATTTTCACGCCGGTAATCTGAGCCAGTGCTGCAGCGCCAATGTGCTGTCCGGTGCCGACCCCGCCTGAAGCATACGTCAGCTTGCCGGGATTCGCGCGCGCGAAGTCGATGATGTCACGCAAGCTTTGCGGCGGCAGATCCTTGCGCGACACCAGCACGTAGGCGTAGCTCGCCACCATGCCCAGCGGTACGAAATCCACCAACGGATCGTAAGGCAGCTTTTTGTAGAGACCGACGTTTGCCGCGATATTGCTCAGGCCGCCGACCAGCAGCGTGTAGCCGTCGGGCGTGGATTTGGCAGCCATGTCGGTGCCGACCATCGTGCCGGCGCCGGTGCGGTTTTCCATCACCACCTGCTGATTGAGTTGCTCGCCGAGTTTTTGCGACACCACGCGCGCAATAAAGTCGAAGCCGCCGCCGGCGGGATTGGGAGCGATGATGCGGATGGGGCGGTAGGGGTAGTCCTGAGCGAGGGTGAGCGCCGGTGTGGTGAGTAGCAGGCACAGCAATATTCGTGACGCACAAATCATGGCAAAGCGACCTCAAAGGATCCTCGTCGTTCTCGCGCAGGTGGGAACCCATAAGCCTGTTCCAAGTGGCACTGTGTTATGGGTTCCCACCTGCGCGGGAACGACAGTGGTGGTTTACATCCCTTAAATTCATTTCCAACCGGGCGCGAGCTTACCCCGCCCTTGGATTTTGCGCGAGTATTGACTACTATGCACGGTCTCACCGAACAGGGAAAACAAGCGTCATGAGTAATCCGCAAACCCTACACCCCGTAGCCGCCGAATTGCCGCCGCACGGTTATATCATCACCAAGCCCGTACCCGGCTCGGACATTCCTGCCGATTACACGTTTGTGATGACGCGCGACGAAATCTATGTGCCCATTGCCGTGCGCAAACCCATGGGAAACGGTCCGTGGCCGGCGATCATCATGGGACGGGGCAACGGCCGCGGCGGCCTGCCGCTGGTGGAGCAGAAAGTCGCACTTTACAGTACGATGCAGGACAAAATGCTGGCGCGCGGCTACGTGGTTGTATACGTGAATTACCGCAACGAAATTCCGTATCACTACGAAACCCGCAACCCGGCCAAAAACGTCGCCGATGACATTGCCAACGAAGGCCGCACACTGAAATCCACCGCCATCGTCGACCATGACGATTTGCAGTCGGTGATTCGCTACGTGCGCTCGCTGCCGTTCGTGAAAGACGGCAAAGTCGGCTGCGTGGGCATCAGTCATGGCGGCGAAACCATTCTGAAGGCAGCATCGGAATTGGATTTCACCTGCGGTGTCGCCATCGAAGGCGCCTCACATGAATTTCTGACGGTGGATACCGGCCCCAACGCACCACGCATCGGCAGCGAGGTGCAATACAACGATATCGACGTCGCGCGCAAAAACGCCAACAAGGCGCGCGCAATGGAGCGCATTCGCCGTATCAATACGCCCATCCTGCATATCGGCCGCGATCACGATCATTTGCAAGGCATATTCAAACTTGCGCATGAGTGGATGGTGGAAGCCGGGAAAGATTCCACATGGGCGAGTTTCGATCATCCGGCGCACGGTTATCCGTTTATCGAGCGCGGTGCAGATGGTTCGAATCAACCGAACCCTGAGCAGCAAGCGGCGTACGATCTGTTTATGCAGTATTTTGACAAGCGGTTGAAGTGATTAAGATATAAATATCTGTTTTTAAACGATAATTTATCCAGAGGGCCTTCCATGAAAATCGCCGTCATCCACGACTACGCCGACGCGCTGCGCAACACTGCAGCCTATCCCAAACTCAAGGCTGCCGGTCATGAGGTCAACGTCTATAACGACGCCTACCTCGACCCGGCGCGCGTAGTCGAGCAGGTCAAAGGTTGTGATGCCCTGCTGCTCACGCAACAGCGCGTGGTGATCTCGCCGCAAATTCTCGATCAACTGCCGCAACTGAAATTCATCAGCCAGACGGGGCGCAACGTGTATCACCTGGATGTGCCCGCCTGCACCGCGCGCGGCATTACCGTGTCGGCGGGCGGCCACGACAGCAAAAGCCCGTACACCACCACCGGCGAACTGGCGTGGGCGCTGATTCTGGCGTCGCTGCGTCACATTCCGTTTGAGGTGGAAAATTTCAAAAACGGTCATTGGCACAGCACTGTCGGCACACGGTTGTACGGCCGCACCTTCGGCATGTATGCCTTTGGCCACATTGGCAGCGGCGTTGCGCGCGTGGCCAAGGCCTTTGGCATGAACGTGATTTGCTGGGGCCGCGAAGGCTCGCTCGCGCGTGCCAAGGCTGAGGGCTTTGCCGCTGCCGCCAGCCGCGAGGCGTTCTTCGAGCAAAGCGATGTCATCAGCCTTCACCTTCCGTCGAATGCCGCTACGAAAGGCATCGTCACCGCCGCCGACCTTGCACGCATGAAGCCCACCGCACTGATCGTCAACACCAGCCGCGCGCCGATTATTGCCGAAGGGGCGTTGGTGGAAGCGCTAAAAAAAGGCCGTCCCGGTTTTGCCGCGGTGGATGTCTATGAGGAAGAGCCGGTGGTCAACGGCAATCATCCGTTGCTGAAAATGAAAAACTGCATTTGCACGCCTCACCTGGGGTACAGCGAGAAAGGCAGCTACGAATCCATCTATGAGGGCGGCGTCGAGCAGATACTGGCGTACGCAGCGGGCAAGCCGATTAATGTGTTGAATCCGGAAGCGGCAGGAAAAAAATAGAAAATAGACAAGCGTATTTGCAGCACCTCCTCTTGCCGCACTCTCGTCATTCTGGCGCAGTCCGGAATCCATTCAGCAAGTCTGATCCAAAGGATCGCAATAGATGCTTCGCTTTGAGATACGAACGGGATTCCGGCTTGCGCCAGAACGACGGAGTAAGCAGACCCCTTTTCGTATAGGCAAGCGCACAAAGTGCGCAAGGCATGACTGACACCACTGCGCAATCTGCCCCGGCGCTCCCCCGCCCCGGCGAAGTCTCCCTCGTTTTCCTCGTCGGCGCGTTGCTGACGGGACACATCATGTCGTCGATGGCGCTGCTGGTGTTGCCCGCAGTCGCACCCGAGGTGGCGCGCGAATACGCGGTTGACGCGTCGCTGATCGGATACTTCATCTCCATCGTGTGCGTGGGGCAGTTGGTCACGCTCACGCTATTCAACGGCGTGACGCGGCGTTTCGGCGCGTGCCGCATGAATCAGGTAGGGCATGGCTGTGTTGCGTTGGCCATGTTGTCGATGATACTGCCGTCGACGCTGTTTCTGGCGTTGGGGGCGTTGCTGATCGGTTGTGGTTTTGGTTTGATCGGGCCGTCGTTTTCGCATCTGTTGATGCGCTTTTCGCCGCCGGAACGGCGCAATCTGATTTTCTCGCTGCAGCAAACCGGCGTGCCCATAGGTGGCATTGCGGCAGCACTGGTCGCTCCTGCCGTGGCGCTAACCTGCGGCTGGCGCTGGTCGCTGGCCTTAAGCGCCGCGTTGGTGCTATATGCCGTGGCGCTGATGCAGCGTGGACGCAGGCGCTGGGACGATGACCGCGATGCCGCCGTGCGTATCGTGTCTTCGCGGCCCTTCGCCAATATCACGCTGGTATGGCACATCGTGCCGCTGCGCCGCGTGGCGCTGGCGGGGGCAGCGTTTTGCTGGACGCAGTTTTGTGTCGGCGCGTACACCGTGGTGGTGTGCGTGCAGGTTTTCGACATGAGCCTGCTGGCGGCAGGCGCGATGCTCACCGTGGTGCAGGTGGCGAGCGCGCTGGGACGGGTGTTGTTGGGCTGGCTGTGCGATGCGCTGGGCGACGCCGGGCGTGTGTTGACCATTAACGCAGTGGCGATGCTGGCAACCTGTATCGCCTCGTACTGGATTGCGCCGGGCTGGCCGCAGTGGGCGGTTTATCTGTTGTTTGCTTTCCACGGCTTTACCACGGGCGCGTGGGCCGGCGCTGTGCTGGCCGAAGCCGGTCGGCTCGCCGCGGGCGCTGGTGGTTCCGCCAGCCTCGCACTAAGCGGCATGTTCGTGTATCTGAACAGCGGCAAATTACTCGGCCCGCTGGTGTTCGCCAACATCTATTTGTTCACGAAAAGCTACGCTTGGGCGTTTGCTTCGCTGGCGCTGCCGGCGGTGTTGGCAATTGGTTGGCTCTATAAAAATAATTCAAATAAAACAGATAGTTAGGTGCAACCGGCCCTCAGTGATACCGGGCGGTAGCTGTCGGAAAGTTACTGTTCGCGCTACACCGGTTTTCAATCAGGCCGATCTGGCCTGCAACGAACTGCGTTGCGCTTGCCACCCGAAATCCATGATGGTCGAGCGCCAGTTGGTGCGCCGTTCGTTCGCTGGATAATCGCCGGTGGCACAGTGGATGGAGCAGCGGTTGTCCCACAGTACCACGTCGCCTTTTTGCCATTTATGGCGATAGTCGCCATCCGGGCTGGCTGTGCGCTGCGCCAGATCGGCGATGAGGGCATCACTCTGGGCCTGCTCAAGGCCAAGGATGCTCATGATCTGGCCATCGTTGAAGTACAACGACTTGCGGCCGGTTTCCGGGTGCGTGGGCGTCATCGGATGGATTGCCGGCGCACGCCCGCGCTCCGAATCTTCCATGCGTTCCTGCTGGCGCTTCAGGCGGCCGCCATAGATGTGGCTGGCAGAGCGGCCTTCGAGTTTTTGTTTGAGCCCGGATGGCAGGGCGTCGTACGCGGCGTACGAGTTCGAGAACAGCGTATCGCCGCCCACGCTCGGCACGTTGATGGCGTACATGCCAGTGGCCTTGGCTGTGATGTAGTCGTAGCTGGTGTCGGTGTGCCACACGTTGCCGATGCGGATCAGCAGGGGCGACGCGGTTTTGCTTTCCTCACCGGTCCTGGTGTTGAGAATGCGGTTGTCCATCAGCATCAGATTGGGATAGCGCGGGTGATGCGCTTTTTTGGTCATGTGCGGTTTCAGTTCGCCAAAGCGCGAACTGAACGCCATGAAGTCTTCCTCGTTTAAATCCTGTCCGCGAATCACGATAACGATGTGATCGAGAAATGCCTGATACACCGTGCGAAAGGTGGCCTCATCCATCGTCTTGATGTTGACGCCCTGAATTTCCGCGCCGATTTTGGGCGAGGCCGGAATGATTCTTACCATGAGAATGCCTTGTAAAAATATCAATAAAAACAATTACTTATGATTAAATCGTTACGTATCAAAACGCAACCCCGCCGCCTTGATGATTTTGCGAAACTTCTCGATTTCGTTGCGTGTGTAATCGTGCATCGCTTCGGGCGTGCTGGGCGCGGGCGTGTTGCCGCCGGCCTGAAAGCGCGTCACGGCATCGGGGTTGGCGAGCACGCGATGCACGTCGCTGTTCAAGCGCATGACCAGCGCGCGCGGTGTTTTGGCGGGCGCGGCGATGCTGTACCAGGTGATGACTTCATAGCCTGGCCACGTTTCCGTCAATGCGGGCACATCGGGCGTCAGTGGCGAACGCGTCGCACCGCAGGTGGCGAGCATTGTCAGCCGCCCCGATTTCGCCTGCGGCAGCGCCGAGGCCATGCTATTAAACAAAACATGAATCTGCCCGCCCAGCAGGTCGGCGATGGCCGGTACAGCGCCCTTGTAAGCCACGTGGCGGATATCGATGCCGGTGAGCATTTTTAGTTGCTCCCCGCCCAGGTGCGAGGTACTGCCGACACCCGTCGAACCAAAATTGAACTGGCCGGGTTTGGCCTTGGCCGCCGCTACCAGCTCCTGCACGGTTTTGACGTTTAGCGACGGTTGTACGATCAATGCGAACGGGCTGATGACTACCATGCTTACCGGTGCAAAATCGCGCAGCGAATCGTAAGGCAAGCTTTTTTGCACCAATTGCGCCGTGACCATGGTCGAAGCCGAACCCAGCAGCAGCGTGTAACCATCGGGCGTGGCACGTGCCACGAGTTCGGCACCGATGGTGCCTGCAGCACCGGGGCGTGTGTCAACGATCACTTGCTGGCCCCACGACTCGGTCAGCTTCTGTGCCACGATGCGCGCGATGACATCGGCCGGGCCGCCGGCGGAGACGGTGTTGACGATGCGGACGGGGCGGGTGGGGTAGGTGGGTATCGGTTGGGCTTGGGCGTAAGACTGAGAAGTCGCTGATGCGCACAATGCACCGGCGGATAGAGTCAATAGCAACTGCCCCGCTCGCGCCTAACGCGTCGAATGACCGAGAACAGAATTACACAAAGTTAGGTTGAAACACATGTCTTGTAGCATCATCAGACTGACCACAATATTTAACGAAGCAAACAAAACCAAACCTGTCCTTCCCGCGAAGGCGGGAATCCATAACACAGTGCTATATGGAACAGCGTTATGGATTCCCGCCTTCGCGGGAACGACAGCCGTAGTGTATCGCCTGTGTCACAACTTTATGCTTCAAAACCGTAACGCCAGAGTAATCAGTAGCGAAGGCACCTACTCTGCCCGTATATTAGTCTCGCGCGCGACCATTCTCCACTTTCCCATACCCTCCGCCAACATTGCGCCAAACTGCGCAGGTGTCCAGGCTGTTACTTCCGCTCCCTCGGTGGCGAGCTGCCTGGCGGCTTCCGGGTCGCGCAAAATATTATTGATTTCGCTATTGAGCTTGCTGATGATCGTCGCAGGCGTTTGGGCCGGTGCCACCAGCCCCCACCACACGGTGAATTCGTAGCCACGCGCGCCACCTTCCGCCAGCGTGGGCACTGCGGGCAGCAGGGGCGAGCGCGAGGTGCCGCCCACGCCCAGCGCACGCAGTTTTTCCGTGCGGACAAAGGGCAAACCCAGCGGCATAGTCGAAAACATCAGTGGCACTTCGCCCGCCAGCACCGCAAACGACGATGCGCCGCCACCTTTGTAAGCGACATGACCGAGATCAATGCCTGCCGTGCGCTTGAACAGCTCGCCGCCGAAGTGGTGCATGCCGGCGATGCCGGTGGAGGCATATTGAAATTTGCCAGGGCTGGCCTTGGCCAGCGCAATCAATTCCGGCAGCGTTTTCGCAGGAAAGGCAGGGTTGGCCACCAGCATATTCGGCCCGCGCCCGAACATCGCCACCGGCGTGAACGACCTGAGCGTGTCGTACGGCACTTTGCGGATCACCTCGTTCATGGTGTGCGATGTGGAGGCAAACAGCAGCGTGTAACCGTCCGGCGCGGCACGCGCGGCAATCTCCGTGCCGATCACGCCCGATGCGCCGCCGCGATAGTCGTAAACAATCTGTTGTCCGAATTTGGCTGTGAGCCGCACGCCGATAAAACGCGCGATGATGTCGTTGCTGCCGCCGGGCGGAAACGCGATGACCATGCGTATGGGGCGGTTGGGGTAGGCGCCGGTGTCGGGCAGCACGGGTTTTTGTGCCGTTGCGTTTGTGACGGCCAATGCCGTGCAAACCACGATCCATCCGCGTGGGCACAAACGGCGTGCCCACCCTACCGGGTCAAATGGTTTTGTCGAAACCATACAACACCTCCGGGTTCTGCACGAGAATGCGATCACGCACGCTTTCATCCGGCGCCCACGTCGACAGCAGATCAAACAGCAAGGAGTCATTCGGCTTGTCACCCGTGGCGGCGGGATGTGGCCAGTCGCTGCCCCACACCAGCCGCTCCGGTGCGGCCTTGACGAAAGCCTGCGCGATAAGTGTCGCGTCCGCATAAGTGGGCGGACCGACTTCGGTGTTGAAATACGCGCCCGCGAGTTTGACCCACGCGCGTCCCCTGTCGAGCAAGCCGCGCACAATGCGGTGCGATTCGTCGTTCACCCCAGCGGGCAGATGCGGATGCCCCAGATGATCGATGACGATGGGCACCGGCAGCCGCTGCAAAATACCCGCCAGTTCAACGATCTGATCGGCCTCGATATTGAACTGAATATGCCAGCCGAACGCGGCCACGCGCTTGGCCAGAGGCTCGATCATGTCTGGCTGCACCGCGCGGGTTTTCGGATCGCCGAGGCTGAAGCGGATGCCGCGTACGCCGGCGGCGTCAAAGCGCTTTAACTCGGCGTCGCTCACGGTGGGATGCACTACCGCCACGCCGCGCGCGTTGTTGCCGAGTTGCTTAAGAGCATCCAGCGTCACCGCGTTGTCGGTGCCGTAGTGACGTGGCTGCACCACCACATTGCGCGTGGTGCCGAGACATTTTTGCAGCAGCCGGTAATCCGCCACCGTGCTGTTGGGCGGCACCGGCCGCGCGGGCTGTGGCTGCGGCAACGCAAAGCGCGCGGGATCGTAAATGTGGTGATGGACGTCACAGGCGTTGGCGGGCGCCTTGAGTTGTGGCGGGGTGTTGCCGCTGGAGTTGGGGACTGTGTAGAGCAGTGGAGTTGTCATAAATTTATCAATTAAAACAGTTACTTACGATGTATTCGCCGAGGCGGAACTACAGCGTCCTGATCACCACCCGATTGCGGCTTGCTCGTTATGGCTTGACCTCTCCCGCTGCCCTGGCCACTTCTGCATTATAATGACCAATTACGTTCATCGCGCCGGTTGAGTAAGCCTCGCGGTCGATGGTCAGCGCATAGTCGCTGGAACTGAGCTGGATA
>SYEN01000376.1 GCA_005800795.1 Burkholderiales bacterium
AAAAAAGCACTTGCGACCCCTCAAATAGTTGGCCGCACAACTAAATATCGTGTGTGGACCACCTGTTTTCGCTCTGGTAACCATCGGTATCCCCTAGGATACTTTGGTTACGAAACGCCCTAATTACCTTGTTTTTAAACATATTTTTAAAAAATGCATCTGAAAAAAAACAGCGCGGGCTCGCCACATCGGGCCCGCGCTGTTGGTGGAGCGGCGACGCTTACTGTACTTTGATGCCGCGCTCTTTAACCACTTTGTTCCAGCGTTCGTACTCGCTGCGGATGCGCTCGTTGAACTTCGCAGGTGTGCCGCCTGTGGCCATCATGCCTTGCGAGTCGAGATTTTTCTTCATCTCCGGTTCCACGAGTATTTTGTTGATGGCGCCGTTGAGCGCATCAACGATGGGTTGCGGCGTACCGCGCGGCGCCATGGCGCCGAACCACAATTCAATGGCGTATCCCGGTATCGTCGCGCCCACGGTGGGTACATTGGGAAGTGAGTACCACGGCTTTTCAGTGGTGACCGCCAGCGCGCGCAGCTTTCCGGTGGCTACATGCGGCACGATGGGCAGCAGGCTGCCGACAATGATAGGCGCTTGCCCGGCCAGCAGATCGGTCATCGCAGCGCCCGTGCTTTTGTAATGCACGCCGACCATGTTGGTGCCGGTCACGCTGAGAAGCAGCTCCGTGGCCATGTGCGTGAGGCCGCCTACGCCGCGGGTGGCGTACGTGAGATCACCGGGCTTGGCCTTGCCCAGCGCGATCAGCTCCTTGGTGGTTTTCGCGGGAATCGACGGGTGCACGGTCAGCACAAACGGTGTGATGCCGAATTCCGCCACGCCGGGTAGCGAATTCACCGGATCGAACGCGGGCTTGTGCGTGGCGGCCGAGGCGGAAAAGCTGCCGGATACCATCAAAATGGTGTTGCCGTCAGCCGGGGCGCGCGCGGCGAGTTCCATGCCGACGATGCCGCCGGCCCCCGCGCGGTTGTCAACGATGAACTGTTGTTTGAAAGTTTCCGTGAGCTTGGCGCTAACCTGACGCGCGGTGATGTCGCTGCCGCCGCCGGGGGCGAAAGGCACGATCACACGCACGGCCTTGGTGGGCCAGGCTTGCGCTACGGCGGTGGCCGGAATCAGCGCAGCGGTGACCAGGGTTCCCAGTGCAGCCAGGGTGGCGGCGGGCAGGGGGCGAAGCGTGTTGTGGGACATGGTAAACCTCCTCGTTGGTGTGACGCTATTTTAACGGGGAACGGACCTCCCGGTTGACGCTTTGTGCCGCAGGCACGAATTTGTGCCATAGTGCGCGTCGTTTTCGCTATCCGGTGCAGCAAAAGTGACCATCATGGGCAATCTGGCGAACGAATTTCGCGTAATGAGTTCCGGCGCCTTTGGCCCGGCGTATCTGTCGCTGATGCCCGAGCTGGCGCGGTTGACCGGCAAAACTATTGTTACCGCTTCAACCTCGCTGGGTTCTGGCGAAAACACACTGGACAAACGCCTGCGGCGCGGCGAGGTGGTGGATATCGTGATCGTCGCCGAGGCGCTGCTGCGGCAGTTGACGGTTGAAGGCCTGGTGCTTGCCGAAGGCGCCGCGCCGCTCGCGCGTTCCGGCATCGGCATCGCCGTGCGCGCGGGCGCGCCCAAGCCGGATATCAGTAGCGCCGATACCCTGCGCGATACGCTGCTCAAGGCGAAATCGATCGGCTATTCCGCCAGCGTCAGCGGCCAGTACTTCACCACGCAACTGGTGCAACGCCTCGGCATCGCCGAGCAGGTGTTGGGTAAATGCAAGGTGGTAGCGGGCGGCGTGGGCGTGGTGGTGGCGCGCGGTGAACTGGAACTTGCCGTGCAGCAAATGAGCGAACTGCTGCCGGTGGCGGGCCTTGCGCATATCACGCCGCTGCCACCGGACGTGCAGATCGTGTCGGTGTTTTCTGCGGGTGTGGCGGCCAGTTGCCCGGATGCGGCGAGGGCGTGTGAGGTGATTCGTTTTCTGTCCGGGCCGCAGGCCGCGGATGCGATTGCCAGCAGCGGGCTGGAACCGGCGCATTAGCGATTGCTCGCCTGCCGTTTGCGCGGCCTGCGGCTGGCGTTGTGCCGTTGACGCCAACGGTGTTCGCCGATACATTGGCCTGGCTGTTCACCTACTCTTAATGGAGGCGTTCCGATGAAGAAGCTGAGAACTGCACTTGCCGTACTGTGTGTTGTGGCTCCGGCCGCGGTGTTGGCTCAGGGTGTCATCAACCGGCCGCAGTTGTCGGCTGCGCTCGCCAACGAGCTGGTAGGTGACACAGTCGCGATTTGCGCGAAACAGGGTCACAAGGTGTGGGCCGTCGTTGTGAATCTTGACGGCGTGCGCCAGGCCGTGCTGCGCGGTGATGGCGCACCGATCCACTCGCAGGACAATGCCTTTTTCAAGGCCTACTCGACGGCGTCGCTGACGCTGGGGCGCAACGAAAACAGTTCGAAAGAAGTGGCCGACCGCATGGCCAAAGCCGCGCCGACCACGGTGCCGCAAACACCCCTGCCGAATGTGACCTACGCCGTGGGCGGCGTGGTAATACGCGCGGGCGGGCAGGCCATCGGCGCGATTGGCGTCAGCGGTGCACCCGGCGGTGCCCTTGACGAAGCATGCGCCCGCGAGGCCATTGCCAAGGTGCAAGACCGCATCAAGTAACACGTCCATAGCCCTTCTGCAGCGCACCTCCAGGGTTATTGGGTTGGGTGGGGTTGACTGGCAGCGTACCGCTGCGGGTCAACCCGGCAGGTATCGGGTGGCCCGCGTTGGCTTCGCTTAGCCGCGCCTAAGTAAGCTGTGATGATGATTGCAAAATGACCCCGGGCCGAACGGCGGCAAACGCCGCGGTAAGATACGCAAGGAAAAAATGAAAAAAGTGTTATAAAACAAATACTTACGATTTCCATGTTAGCAACGCTACAAAGCGCCGCCAGCCACGCGCAACAAAATTTCCCCGTGCGCCCGGTTCGCCTGATCGTCACGGTTCCGCCCGGCGGCGCCGCTGATCTGGTGGCGCGCGTGATGGCGCAGAAACTGGGTGATTCGATGGGGCAAACCTTCGTGGTCGATAATCGCGGCGGCGGTGGCGGGCAAATTGCCGCCGAACTGACCGCCAAGGCCACGCCGGATGGTTACACCCTGTTGCAACCGTCGATCACCACGCACGGCATCGGGCCGCATGTCTACGACAAGCTGCTGTTCGATCCGGTAAAAGACTTTTCGCCGATTGCGCTGACTGCAACCATGCCGATGATCGTTGTCGCCAACGCGCAAGTGCCGGTGAAATCGGTGAAAGACATGATCGCGCTCACCAAGGCCAAGCCCGGCGCGTATGCGTTTGGCTCTTCCGGTTCCGGCGGCGCACCGCATTTGGTGGGTGAATTGTTCAAGGCGGCCACCGGCGCCAGCCTTCAGCATGTGCCGTATAAAGGCAGCGGCCCGGCGGCTGTCGACGTGGCGGGTGGGCAGGTGGCGTTTGCGTTCGACGCCGTGGCGCCACACTTGCCGCACATCAAGGCTGGCCGCACGCGCGTGCTGGCGGCGATCAACGCCTCACGTTTGGCGATGTTCCCCGACGCGCCGACGATGAAAGAAATGGGTTACCCGCAAGTCGCCGCCACGATCTGGTACGGCTTGATGGCCCCGGCGGGCATGGCCAAACCGCTGATCGCGCAACTCAACGCCGAGGCGAACAAAGCGCTCGCACTGCAGGACGTAAAAGACCGCATGGCCGGCGCCGGCATCGATGCCGCCGCGCGAAATACGCCAGAAGATTTCGCCAAATACGTGCGCGATGAACTGGCAAAGTGGGGGCCGGTGGTCAAGGCAGCGGGGGCCAAGGCCAACTAGCCCGCGTAGAGAAATTAGGATTTTGAATGTTGACCGGTGTTAAAGCGTGCGCGCGGCGATCTTGTCTTGCGTTTGGGTTGTGAAGTCGCTGGCGTCATGGCGCTCGCGCAACTGTTCTTCAGGTGAGCCGCTGGTGCGGTTGACCATGCGCCCGCGCTGGACGGCCGGGCGGTCGCCGATCTCTTTGGTCCAGCGTGCCAGGTTCTTGTATTCGTGCGTTTGCAGAAACTTGCGCGCGTCGCCAT
>SYEN01000377.1 GCA_005800795.1 Burkholderiales bacterium
GAAACCCTGGATGGAATTCTTCGGTGATCGCAGCGCCGCCGACTTCGGCGTGACGCTCGACGATGCGCACCTTCAACCCCGCCGCGGCGAGATAACAGGCGCAGGTGAGACCGTTGTGGCCGCCGCCGATGATTACGGCGTCGTAGCGGGATTCGATGAGGTTCAAGGCGATGTACGGCAGGCAGGTGGCGGCAAGCTGCTATTATGGCTGCTCACCGCACGCGATGCCACCACCGTGCCGTCCTTGCTGGCGGCAGACCGGCGGGCAGGTCCGATATCAGTCCGAAATCAGCTTGCCGCTGTTAAGCAGGCTCTGAATCACACCCGCACTGTCGGTGGCACTGCTGCCGCCCAACTGCTGCATGGTCACGTTTTGCAGTACGATGACCTGATCTGCCGCACCCGCGCCTGACGATTTGACCGACAGCGTCACGTCGTTGCCGGTCTGCTCGAACGACAGATAGGAACTCAGATTGCCTGAATCGCCCGTACCGTGCGCTTCGCCCTGCAGCAGATCGCGCAGATCCAGCACGTCTTTATGGGCATCCACTGTAGAAGGATTGAAATCCATGACGGTATCCACGGTAGTCGCGCCGGGGGCGCCTTGATCTCCACTGCCCCATTTGAACGTATCCGCGCCGCTGCCGCCCGACAGAATGTCATTACCCGCACCGCCAATCAGAATATCGTTGCCCTCCTGACCGTAAAGCGTATCGGCGCCCGCACCGCCCTCCAGCGTGTCGGTACCACCAGCCCGCTTGATGCCGCCCGTGCCGGAAGATTCCACCGCCAATTCCTCGGCGTGTGTGCGAATGTAATCCAGCGTGTCGGCTCGCGTCCAGTTGGCCGACGGTGTGTTTTCAAGCGTGTTGAAGACATCCCAGCCCGAGCCCGGTGGCAGCCCCAACCCCTTGGCCGCGCCCAGTGCATCGGTGTTTAACGTATCGCCAAAAATGACATCGTTGCCCGCACCCCCGCTAATGAAATCATTACCCACC
Source organism: Burkholderiales bacterium (assembly GCA_005800795.1). Taxonomy (GTDB): domain Bacteria; phylum Pseudomonadota; class Gammaproteobacteria; order Burkholderiales; family SG8-41; genus UBA5216. The sequence continues at coordinate 999 of SYEN01000377.1, forward strand.
GCGCTCAGTTCGTTTGAGGGGCTGAGGCTGGCGAGTTCATTCTTGAACTGCGTGGCGCTGGTGGTATTAACCGCCGATCCACCCACGCCTTCGATCTGCGACAGCCGTGCGATCGCGGCACTGTCCAGACCGATGCCGATGGCCTGAATCTGGCCAAACTTGCTTTCAATTTGCGTCACTTCGTTGACACTATCGCCACCGCCCGCGCCCAGCACCTGATTCATGGCGCTGTTCCAGCCGGTGGCGTTGTCAGAGTAGTTCACGACACTGCTCAGGCTGGTATTATTGCCCGTCAGTGCACGATTGGGCTGGCCATCTGAAACGAAGATTGCCTGATTCACCACGTTCGGGCCAACCAGTTCGTTGTTCACTGCATCGGCACTGCCATTGCCGATCCAGGTCAACGCTTCCTGCAAGCCCGCCTCGTAGTTGGTGAAGCCCGTTGCGGTGAAGCTGTTGACAAAATTGTGCGCGGCGGTTACCTGAGCCGCCTGCACCATGCCGTTGATCACCAGATCAAACGTTTGCGCGCCTGCCGCACCGGGGGCCACGGTATCGCTGAAATGGTTGATATGCACGCGCACATCGGTCGCGCCGCTTGCCTTGAGATTTTCGATAATGTCGTTGACGCCATCCTTCAACGCCTGCAGCCGGGTGGGGCCCGTGCCAGCGCCGGACCCAGCTGCGCCACCACCGCCAAATGCACTGCTGCCCATGCTGCCGGATGTGTCGAGTATCAAGACCACATTGGTTTGCTTGCCAATCAGCGTGCCGCCGCCAACATCGCCCACCAGCAGATCGCTGGAACTTGCACCACTGATTTGCCCCGTAGTACCAGGGTTGCCATCCACTTTGTGCGGCGTGCCCTGCCCCGGCTGATCGTTCACGTTTTGCCCAACAACCAGCGCAGTGCCATCCACATTGATGCGAAGGTTGGCGTTGGCTGTGTCACCATCGTTGTCAGTCAAGGTAAAGCCGACGTCTTCCACCGTCAAATAAGCCACGCTGGTTGGCGGCGCATAGGTATACGCGCCATCATCCATATCTACAGTCAACGTGCCACCATTGTTGGTGGTAATGGTCCACTGATTGCTGGTGGTATTGAACGTACCATTAACGCCGGTGGAGCCCGCCGTCGAATCGGTTTTCTGGTTGTAGATGTAGGTCGCGCCGTCCACGCTGACCACCTGCACCCAGCCGTTGTCGGCGCCGAAGCCTGCACCTGTGCCATCGGTCAGGTTTCCGCTGAGATTCAACGCCGGATTGGTTGATGTCGTGCGTGGGATATCCACCGCCACCGGAATGTCATCCTGAACCCTGATGGCAAAGTCAGCGCCCGTGCTGCCGCCCAGCGTAATGCTGTCGCCATCAAGATCCGTTACTTTGAGTATTCCACCGAAGTTGATATCCATCGTATTTTCAGTGTTATCGCCAGCCACACCATTCAACGTCGGATGATCCAACTGATCCCTCAGCGTAAAGGTATAGCCGCCCGCACTGGTGATCTTCAGCGTGAAAACTTCCACAACGCCAGCGCTGGCGGTTAGCGTATCGCCCGCAACCGTGTAGGTCAGAGCCACACCGTTCGACTTAAGGTTTTGCGCAGTCAGGGAACTTAGGTCGGAACCAATACTAAAGGTGGCCGGCTGATCGGCTCCCGCAGACATCAATCCGCCAAGCGCACCGGCAGCTCCGGTAATCGTGGCCAAACCACTACCTGCCACCTCTCCAGGCCGCCCCGCATCGATATTGGCGCCAAGTAGACTATCTTCGTCCACCGACGCCACGATCGTGCTGGGGCACGGGATAGGCATGTCGTCTTGCACCGTGATATTGAAGTTCGCACCCGTCGTGCCACCCAGGCTGATGCTGTCGCCATCACCGTCAGTAACTTTGACCAAGCCGCCAAACTGGATCACCAAGGTGTTCTCGGCAGCGCCCGTGGCGTGGTCAAGTTGATCCTTGAGGATGAAGGTGTATGCACCCGCGCTGGTTACTTGCAGCGTAAATACGTCCAGCGCACCCGCCTTGGCGGTCAGCGTGTCACCTACGATACTGTAGGCCAACGCGACGCCCGCCGAGGTGAGACCTTGCGCCGTGAGGCTGCTTAAGTCGCTGTTCAGACTGAAGGTGCCCGGAGTGTCGCTGCCCACCGCCGCCAGCCCTGTCAGGCTGCCTGCCGCCACCAAGCCAGTGTTGGCGATGTCATTCGTGTCCTGGTTGCCGCCCGCGAGCGCTTCTTCTTCCACCGCGCCACTGACCGTACCGATTCTAATGCTCGGTCCATCATCCTTGAAGGTGAAGGCGCCGCCAATTTGCAGCGGCGCGCTCGCCGTGTCGCCATCCCGGTCGGTCGCGGTCGCAGTCAATACCAGCGCCCCCGCCGCCAGACTCACCGCGTCGTCAGCGTTGGCCGCGTTCGGGTGCGTCAGCGCGCGCACTTGATCCAGTGTCACTACCCCCGCCGCATCCACCGTCACGCTAAAGGCCAGGTCGTTGCCTGTCGCGGTGCGTCCTTCGATCACCCCGCCGTTGTTCACCAGCACGATCGCCTGCCCGCTCGCCACGTCGGTTAAGCCCGACACCGCAGTGGTGGCCGACAGCGCGTAGCTTAGCGATCCCGCACCGTCCGCTCCGAAGCTTTGTGCAAAGTTGTCAGCAAAGCTCGCGCTGGCGTTCACCGCCAGCTGGGTTTCGTCTACCGTCAGGCTCGGCACCAGGTTGCCGTTCACCGTGATGCTCGGTCCATCATCCTTGATATCGACGGTGAGCGCGCCGATGGTGGTGTTGCCATTGGCGTCAGTGACGATATAAGTAAATGTTTCTCGGTTGTTTTCAACGTTCGCGCCGTTGTCCGCATTCGCACCCGTGACCGCACTGGTCAGCGTGCCGTGGTTGCCCGTGGGCGAACCCACCAATGTATAGCTGTAGCCGCCCGCACCGCCCGCCACGTTGTCCGCCAGCGTGCCTGTGATCGTCTCCGCCGTGCTTGCCGGGTTGCTGCCGGTAGAAAGTGCCGCTTCGTCAACCAGCACGTCTTCGGTGGTTGCTGTCAGCGTGCCGTTGTTGATGTTGATGGTCAGTGTGGTGGTAGATTGATCACCGTCAGCATCGCGTATGCTGTAGACGAACACGTCCGAGGCATTGGCGTTAATTGAATCGGGATTGGACTGATAGGTATAGCTGCCATCCGCGTTCAGTATTAACGTGCCGTATAGCCCGGCGATGTTGCCTCCGGTTCCGGTCGTCACCGCCGTAGTGGTGTCCGCACCAGCCGCTCGCACGCCAACCACGCCACCGCCCGTCGCATAACCGTCCGCCCCCGATGCGTCATCACCCAACACGCCGTTTTGCGCGTTGGCACTCAGCAGCGCACCTTCTTCCACACTGTTGACGTTGGCAACAGCCAACGGCGCATCGTCGTCAAAGCGAATACTGCCCCCCCGGGTCCAGCGTCAGCGGGGTCGTTACGCTATCGCCATCCCTGTCGGTTACAGTCGCTGTCGCGCTCAGTATGATCTTGCCATTGGCCAGTGCCGCTTGCAGGTCGTTGCCACCGCCGGTGTGATCCACCGGGCCGCTTTGCGTCAGGGTGAGATTACCCGCGCCGTCGATGCTCAACCGGAACACCTCGCCCGCGTTGGTGCTGCCAACGATGTCGCCGTTGGGCGCTTGCGTGAGCGTAATCGGCAAGCCACCGCTGGACAGACCCGCCTCAGTACCGCCAATCTGGAGGCTGTAGCCGCTCACAACCGCGCTGCCCGCACCATCAGCACCATACACCGGGTTTACTGCCGACTGGAAGGCGCTGGCGTAGTTGGCGCTGGCCGTGTCAAATGCCGGCCCTGCTGTTTCCGCATCCTGGGTTATCAGGCCAAGACCAGTGGGATCGATGGCCCCCACATTCACCGACGGGCCATCGTCGTGGAAACTTAATGTGTTGCCAATTGGCAATTGCGCACTGGTCGTGTCGTTGTCGCCATCAGTAACCATGGCGGTCAACGTGATCAGGTCACTCGCCGTAAGGTTGGCCGCATCGTTGGGGTCATTTGTAACTATTTGTTTTATTGGAAGAATTTGATCAAGCGTCACTTCCGCCGTGATAGGGTTTACGCTGACGGTAAAGGCGATTGCGCCGTTGGGATCGGCCAGGCCAGTTGCTGCATTCCCCACGCGCCCTTCGACCGTGCCATCGGCGTTCTCAAAGAGATAAATGGGTTTGCCGCTGGCGACGTCGATCAGGCCGCTGTCTATGCCGGCGCTTTTGACATCCAGATCGTAAGTGATGCTCGCGCCATCCGCGCCGGGGACAATTGTGAAGTTGTCCGCAAAGTTCGCTGTGGCATTCGCCAAGAGATTGCTTTCATCCACCTGCAATGCATTGGGCTGCGCCGTGCTGACGCTGATTGACGGCACGGAAACTTCGATAATCAGCTGCTTCGCCACGTTCGGCTGCTGCTTTAGCTGCGCGCACAGCCAATCGATAAAGCCCGCCTCGTTGACGGATTCCGGCGACAGATTCACTGCTGTAGCGCCGCCGTTGACCGGGCCGTGGGCGGCGATGTGGCGCATGACCTGGGTGACCACCAGCCGGTCGAGCGCACCGAGCAGACCCAGACGCTTGGCCACTGGAATAAACAATCCTGCAGGAATAATCGCGCCATCAGCGCCGGTAACGCGCACCAGCGCTTCCGCACGGTAACGCCAGGTGCCGTCATTCTGGCAGCCGCGCACCGGCTGGTACTGCACTGTGACGTATTTCTCTGCGATACCGTCCTTGAATACGGCGTTGACCTGCGCGGACACCGCTGCGGCCGCCGTGGTTTCAGCCGCGCCGCCAGTAGCCTCTGCCGCGTGCCAGCCGGGCTGGCCACGCCCTTGCGCCACGGCCAGCGCCTGAGTCGCCGCCTGCATCAGCTTGCCAAACGACGCGCCTTCGCGATGCTGGTAGTGCGCCATACCCACGTGGCCCATCACGCTGTCTTCGGTGTGCGGAAATTCCTCGATTTCCGCCAGCGCCTTGATGATGGCTTCACCCAGCTGCGCCATGTCGGGCACGGCGACATCCGGCGCCATCAGCGCAAATTCCGGGCCGTCCATGCGCGCCAGCAGCACGCGCTCGCGTTCGTCGGCAACCTTTCCCAGCCGTTGCGCAGTTTTTTGCAACAACGCGTCGCCCGCGGTGCGGCCATTTTTTTCATTGTAATGGGCAAACCCGTTGACGCGCACCAGCGCCAGCGCACCGGCGCCAGCGCACCGGCGCCGAATTCTTCCGGCGTGGCAATCAGATGATTCAATTTTTCACTGAAATCATTGCGGTTCATCAAGCCGGTGACGCCGTCGACGTAGGCTTTCTGGCGCATTTTTTCGGTGAGCGCGGTTTGTTCGCCCAGCATGCGCTCCACCGCGCGGCACATGTTGTTCAGCGCCTGTGAAATGCGGTGCAACTCGCGCGCCCACGGCAATTTCTCGAGCAACGTGAACTTGCGGCGCGAGATATCCATCGCCTGCCGCTCCATGTCGCGGAGGGGCCGCAACGCCTTGCGCAGCACGAACGCCACTACCGCCAGCGAAACCACCGCCACAATCAGCAGCACCCAGAAGGAACTCTTGGCAATTTCCCACAATTCCTTATAAGCATGTCCCGGGTGACTTTCGACTTCGACAATGGCCACCTTGCGCCAGCCGTCCATCACCGTGGCGTCCATGCGTGGCGTGGGCAAACTAAAGGCATTCATGAACCAGCCCGGCACACCTTCAACGGATTTTTCCACACGTTTCTTGAAAAGCGGCTCGCCAGTCGATTTTTTTACCAGAATTTCGCTGTAATAGCCGCGGTCGAAAATGGCGCTGGTCATCAGCTCGATGGTCACCGCGTCGTTGTAGCTTTTCCCTTGCGTGATCGACAACCCCAGCGACGTGGCAGTGTCCTGCGCGTGCGATTCCATCGAACGGTGCAGGTAGCTGCGCGTGTTGCTCACCACCACCAGCAGCGTGGCGAAAAACACCACCACCCACAGCAAAGCGATCAAGCCCATCAGCAATCGAGAAAGTTTCATGGCATTAGCCGCCGCAAAAAATAGTGTTTAAAAACAAATACTTACATATTTTAGTCAAATTGCACCTTTCATCCGGCTCTGCAGGTCTTTCCAGTGGCCGATGCGATCCGAGCTGCCCGCCGACTGCCCGCGACCCTGCTGCTGTTTGGCAAGCCACAGGCCTGAACCGTTGAAGCTGTAAACCGGAATCAGATCACCGCGGTTGGATGCCGGCTGGATGGTTTTGTTGATGTTGTCGAGGATCACCGGCTCGGCGTCGGGCGTGGCGAAATACGCCAACACCATGTGCGCCTCGTTGAACACTTTGATTTCCTTGACATAGGTAATCTGCAACTTGTCATCGGGCACGCCCAACGCGCGCAGCGTGAAGTATTTCGCAATGGAAAAATCCTCGCAGTCGCCGCCGTTGGTGGACAAAAACTCGATCGGCGTGGCCCAGTAATCTTCCTTGCCCCAATGCTCCCTGTCACTCTTGAACGGCGTCTGATTCATGAAGTCATTCACCAGATCGAGCTTCTGCCTGTCGGTCAGCCCCTTGTTCTTCGGGTTGGCCATCAGCGTGCGCCAGTTGGTGAGACGGTCTTTCGCCACCGGGCCGAAGGACGTGCTGAGCTTTTGGATCTGCGCGTCGGTGAGGGTCACTACTTCCTGCGCGAACGCAGCTGCCATGACAACGCAAAGCAGCGCCATCAGCCGGGACGGCAGCCAGGCGCGAAATGTGCGTGCGAAGTGTGTGAAAGTCACGTTGGAATTCATGCCACTGGAGTGCGCGTATGACGCGACTTTAGCGTACCACGCGGAACACGGCACGCCACAGCGCAGACCGGTTGGCAACGTCAGCCACTTGCCATGGCGACACGAAAATTCTGGCGCGCCCGAGACGATTCGAACGTCCGA
>SYEN01000378.1 GCA_005800795.1 Burkholderiales bacterium
ATTGATTTGCTGCGCAGGGTCTACGCTGATTTCGGCTTTAACGAGATCGCGATCAAGCTCTCCACGCGTCCGCCCAAACGCATCGGCGCGGACGACGTGTGGGATCGTGCCGAAGCTGCGCTGAAGGCTTCATTGGATGCCAAGAGCCTGCAATGGGAACTCAATCCGGGCGAGGGGGCGTTTTACGGGCCGAAAATCGAGTTTTCGCTAAAAGATTCACTGGCACGCGTTTGGCAATGCGGTACGCTGCAACTGGATTTTGCGCTGCCGGGACGGCTGGGTGCGGAATACGTGACCGAAGTCAACGCGCGCAATACCCCGGTGATGCTGCATCGCGCTATTTTGGGCTCGCTGGAACGCTTTATCGGGATTTTGATCGAAAACTATGCAGGGGCCATGCCCGTGTGGCTGGCACCGGTGCAGGTGGTGGTTTCCAGCATCACGGAACATCAGGCCGGGTATGCGCAAGAGCTTGAATTGGCGTTGAAAGGGGCTGGCGTGCGGGCTATCTCTGACTTGAGAAATGAGAAGATTTCCTATAAAATACGGGAACATAGTCTCCAAAAGCTGCCTTATCAGCTGGTGGTGGGCGATAAGGAAGTGGCATCCCGTCTGGTTGCCGTCAGAACCCGCAAAGGTGAGGACTTGGGCCAAATGGCCCTTACGGACTTCATTTCCCGTGTCAAACAGGATGAAGCCCAGCGGGGACGTTGACAGCTAAGCAAGATGGGTAATTTTATAAATTAAATCAAGGAGTTATCGCATAGCACAGGAAAAAGAAGCCCGCATCAACACCGAGATTACCGCCCCCGAAGTACGCCTGATAGGCGCTGGCGGCGAGCCAATAGGTGTTGTGAGTATTGCGGCGGCCAACAAGCTGGCCGAAGAAGCCGAGCTGGATCTGGTGGAAATTGCGCCGACAGCCGTGCCCCCCGTTTGCCGCATCATGGATTTTGGCAAGTTCAAATACCGTGAAAGCAAACGGCAGCACGAAGCCAAGTTGAAGCAAAAGCAGATTGTGGTCAAGGAAGTGAAATTCCGGCCCGGTACGGATGAGGGCGACTACAAAATCAAGATCCGCAACCTGTTGCGATTCCTCGAAGAAGGCGATAAAGCCAAAATCACCCTGCGGTATCGCGGACGTGAAATGGCACATCAAGAGTTTGGCGTGCGGTTGCTGGAACGCATCCGCGCGGAGTTGGAACCGTTTGCGGTCGTAGAACAGTTTCCGAAGATGGAAGGGCGTCAGTTGGTGATGGTGATGTCGCCCAAGAAAGGTGGCAAGGCACCGGCCAAGGCGGCAGCGCCCAAGGTGGCAGGAGCAGCACCGGTAGCATCAGGTGCATCCCCGGCGGTAAAACCCGCTGCAAAGCCCGTTGCAGCGGTGCCGTCAGCGGTGGTTGCCGCTGCCGCGACCACGGCAGTGAAGCCAGGGGAGTCAACGGGTGCCGCAAGGAAATAGTGCTGGCAGTTTTGTTTCAGGTGCTGGTGTTAGTTTGATTCAAGCAGTTACAAAAAAGTAGTTTGCAGTTCGACAAGTAGTTGACCGGGTACCCAAAGAGTCGCGAGCCTTTCGCGAACACCTGGCGCTATGTCAGAAGAAGAGGTAGTCATGCCGAAACTCAAGACCAAGAGTGGCGCGGCCAAGCGTTTTCGCAAGCAGGGTGCGGGCGGAATCAAGCGCGGGTCAGCCAACATGCGTCATATACTCACCAAGAAGAGCACCAAGCGCAAGCGTCATCTGCGTGGTGGAACCGCTGTGCATGCGTCCGATGTCGGGCACGTGCGCGCCATGATGCCTTATTAACGGAGACGAGCCATGCCCAGAGTCAAACGTGGTGTGATCGCCCGCGCGGCGCACAAAAAAGTTCTCGAAAAAGCCAAGGGTTTTCGCGGCCGCCGCAATAACGTTTTCCGTGTCGCCAACGAAGCGGTAATGCGCGCCGGACAATATGCCTATCGTGACCGCCGCAACAAAAAACGCGTGTTCCGCTCACTGTGGATTGCACGTATCAATGCCGCTGTGCGTGAGCATGCGATGACCTACAGCCAGTTCATGTACGGCTTGAAAAATGCTGCCGTTGAAGTCGACCGCAAGGTGCTGGCGGATATTGCCGTGCTCGACAAAGCCGCATTTGCGAAGTTTGTGGAAACCGCCAAGGCCAATCTGGCTGCTGGCGCGACTGCGTAATCTTTGCCGCTTGGGGAAAAAAGAGGCTCATAAGCCTCTTTTTTTTCGAGGGCATTTTGTAATCCCTGCCGCTACTTATTTATGCTAGACCTTGACAGCCTGGTAAAAGACGCGCTGACGGCGTTTGCCGCGATCAGCGATGCAGACGCGCTTGAGCAGTCCAAGGCGCGGTATCTGGGCAAGTCCGGCTTGCTCACCGAGCAATTGAAGGCCTTGGGCAAACTGCCGCCCGCGGAAAAACCCGCTGCAGGTGCGCGTATCAATGCTGCCAAGACTGTCATAGAACAAGCGCTTAACGACAGGCGCGAGGCGCTGCAAAATACGCGCCTGGAAGCGCAGCTGCAGGCGGAAGCGCTGGATGTCACCCTGCCCGGGCGAGGCAGTGGCGTCGGTGGCCTGCATCCGGTGTCGCGTACCCTGGAGCGCGTCGAGCAGATATTTCACTCGCTGGGCTTTGCCGTTGCCGACGGGCCGGAAATCGAAACCGATTTTTATAACTTCACCGCGCTCAATCAGCCAGAGAATCATCCCGCCCGTTCCATGCACGACACGTTTTACCTTGAAGGTGAAAATGCCGGTGGCAGGCGTCTGCTGCGCACGCACACTTCTCCGATTCAGGTGCGTTACATGGAATCGCACCAGCCGCCATTGCGCATTATCGCGCCGGGGCGCGTGTATCGCGTGGATTCCGATGCCACGCATTCGCCGATGTTTCACCAAGTCGAGGGCCTGTGGATCGACGAGCATATTTCGTTCGCCAATCTAAAAGGCATCGTCACCGAATTTTTCCGGCTGTTTTTCGAGCGCGCGAATTTGCAGGTGCGCTTCCGGCCATCATTTTTTCCGTTTACCGAGCCATCGGCTGAAATCGACATGAGTTTCGGTGAGGGCTGGCTGGAAATCGGCGGTTGTGGCATGGTGCATCCAAAGGTGCTTCAAAACGTCAAGATCGACAACGAACGCTTCCAGGGTTTCGCTTTCGGCATGGGACTCGACCGCCTCACCATGTTGCGCTATGGCGTGAACGATCTGCGGTTGTTCTTTGAAAACGATCTGCGCTTTTTGCGGCAGTTCCGGTAACGCGCGATGAAATTTTCAGAGAACTGGCTGCGTACTTTTGTCGATCCAAAACTCACGACGTGTGAGCTGGCTGACTTGCTCACCTTCGGGGGCATTGAAGTCGAAGGCACGCAACCTGCATCGCCCGCGTTCGATCACGTGGTGGTAGGTGAAGTACTGTCCGTGACCAAGCATCCGAATGCAGACCGGCTGAATGTGTGTCAGATTAATACCGGCGCAGCGCCGCTGACTATTGTGTGTGGCGCCCCCAATGTGCGTCCGGGAATGCGTGTCCCTGCTGCGCTGGTGGGTGCGCAGCTGCCGGACATGCAAATCAAGGCCGCCAAAGTGCGTGGCGTTGAATCCAGCGGCATGCTGTGTTCGGCCAAAGAGCTGGGTATCAGCGACGCGGCAGCCGGATTGCTGGAGCTGGCAGAGAACGCGCCCATTGGCGCTGATGTTCAGCAAGTACTTGATTTAAAAGATATTATTTTTGACAGCAAACCGACGCCCAATCGCGGCGATTGTTTAAGTTTGCGCGGGTTGGCGCGCGAGGTTGCCGCCTTGAGCGGGGCCACCATGCAGGCGCTGGACGCGCCTGCGGTTACCGCAACTCACGACACTCAACTGACCATTGCGCTCCATGCTCCCAAAGCGTGCCCGTTGTATTGCGGGCGTCTGGTGCAGGGGGTGAACGTCAAGGCTCCAACGCCCGACTGGATGGTACGGCGGCTCGCACGCAGTGGTGTGCGTTCGATCAGCGCGGTGGTGGATGTCACCAATTACGTGATGCTTGAACTCGGGCAACCCATGCATGCGTTTGATGCGGGCAAGATTGAAGGCAGCGTTCAGGTGCGAATGGCCGCACCCGGCGAAAAGCTGGAACTGCTAAATAGTGAAACGCGCGAACTGACGGCGGAGTTTCTGGTGATTGCCGACGATAAGAAAGCGCTTGCACTGGCCGGCATCATGGGAGGCGCGCAAAGCGCAGTGGGTGACGATACGCGCAATATTCTGCTTGAAGCCGCATTCTTTGACCCGGAAGTGATTGCAGGCAAGTCGCGTGTACTGGGCTTTGGCTCCGATTCGTCGTACCGCTTCGAGCGGGGCGTCGATTTTTCCGGTGCGTGCGAGGCGATGGCACGTGCCACGCAACTGGTGCTGGACATTTGCGGCGGCAGCGCTGGGCCGGTGGCGGTAGCCGAGTCAAAAACTCATCTCCCGCAACGCAAGCCGGTGGATGTGCGGCTGACTCGTGTAGCGCGCGTGCTAGGCATTGCTTTTGAAGGTGCAGCAGTAGCGGAAATTTTTGCTCGTCTGGGTTTTGCGCATGTTGCAACGGTTGAAGGCTTTCGCATCACGCCGCCTGCGCATCGGTTTGACATTGCCATCGAAGAAGATCTGATCGAGGAAATCGCGCGGATTCACGGCTACAACCGAATACCGTCTGCTGCGCCCGTGGTGGCGTCGCAAGCGTTGCCACAGATGGAAAAACGCCGTTCGACGGCCAGCATGCGCCGCGTACTGGCCGCGTGCGATTATCAGGAAGTGGTGACCTACAGCTTTGTTGACCGAGCTTGGGAGGCGGATTTTTGCGCGAACAGTACACCCATCGCGTTGGCCAACCCAATTGCCAGCCAGATGTCAGTGATGCGCTCCAGTCTCATCGGCGGGCTGGTGAGCACTGTCGCCTACAATCTGCATCACAAGCAGTCGCGGGTGCGCGTGTTTGAAGTGGGACGTTGTTTCGTCGCGGAGGGTGCGGCGCATCAACAGCCGTGGCGTATCGCCGCCGCAGCCTGCGGAGAAGCCCTGCCCGATCAGTGGGGTGTGCGTCCGCCACGACGCGTGGATTTTTATGACGTCAAGGCCGATGTCGAGGCCTTGTTGCAAACCCGCGATTTGACGTTTGCGGCGGCCTCGCATCCGGCCTTGCATCCCGGGAAAAGCGCGCGCCTGTTGCTTTCCGGCAACACGGTCGGCTGGATGGGTGAATTGCATCCCCGCTGGCAGCAGAAATATGATCTGCCATCGGCTCCAGTGTTGTTTGAAGTGGAATTGGATGCGGCCGCAGCGCTGGCTATGCCGGCTTATGCCAGTATTTCCAGATTCCCGCCGGTTTTGCGGGATTTGGCGGTAGTTTTGGACGAGAAAACGCCGTATCAGGACATTCTAGATGCGGTAAATTCGCGCAAGCCGGCCTCCATTTTGGAGTTTGCAGTATTTGACATTTACCGTGGGCAGGGCATCGAAAATGGGAAAAAAAGTCTTGCATTCAGGATGTTAGTACAGGATACTCGTAGGACGCTGACCGATGCGGAAGTCGATTCCGCAGTCTCGGAAATCATAAAAATTCTGCAAAATCAGTTCAACGCCAAGCTTCGCTAAGAGGGGACACATGACTTTAACGAAGGCTGAACTCGCCGATCTATTGTTCGAAAAAGTAGGTCTGAACAAGCGCGAGGCCAAGGACATGGTGGAAACGTTTTTTGAAGAAGTTCGTCACGGTCTGGAAGCTGGCAAAGGTGTCAAACTATCTGGATTTGGAAACTTTCAGTTGCGCATTAAGCCGCAGCGCCCGGGCCGTAATCCCAAAACCGGCGAAGAAATCCCCATAACTGCCCGCCGCGTTGTGACCTTTCACGCTTCACAAAAGCTGAAGTCCATGGTGGAACAGCGTCAGAGCGCCACAGGTGGAAAGTCCCGCTCTTAATCGCAATACCGCGCTGCCGCCTATTCCGGCTAAGCGTTATTTCACCATCGGCGAAGTTAGTGAGCTGTGTGGCGTCAAGCCGCATGTGCTTCGTTACTGGGAGCAGGAGTTTACCCAGCTAAAGCCGGTCAAACGCCGTGGTAACCGCCGCTATTATCAGCACCACGAAGTGCTACTGATACGTCGCATACGCGAGTTGCTTTACGACCAGGGTTTTACCATCAGTGGTGCGCGCAATCAGCTGGATGAGCTTGCGGGTGAGGGGGGGCGTGGCGCGAAATCCCGCTTGGCTGTGGCGGAAGTTGCGTCAGGTGCCATTGACCAGCAAGTGTCTGCGGCGTCAATCGTTGCCAATCTTGCAAACAGCAGGCAAGTACGCCGGGAAATTCAGGGCGTGCTGGAATTGTTACGCGCTTGATCGCGTTTTGGCTTTGCCATCAGACCTGTCCATTAACGCAGAGCGCTGTGCCTCGGCTTTTTTTGCGCCATGAAGCATGTCTTTCATCGTGACGCCCGCGTCGAGCCGCCGATAGCCGTAGCGGGAGAAGGTCCGTACCTGATTGACCTCGAGGGTAAGCGATATATCGATGCTTCAGGTGGCGCAGCAGTATCGTGCCTTGGGCATGGCCATCGGGCGGTGATCGACGCGCTAAAGGCGCAGGCTGACAAACTGGCGTATGCGCATACCGCATTTTTCAGCAGCGAGCCCGCTGAAGCGCTTGCGGATTTTCTGATCAAGGCGAGTGGCAATGCCTTCGAGCGTGTGTATTTCGTCTCTGGTGGCTCTGAGGGTATTGAAGCTGCGCTAAAGCTCGCGCGCCAGTATTTTCTTGAAGCTGGCGAGCCGCAGCGTGATCTTTTTATCGGTCGCCGCCAGAGCTATCACGGCAATACATTGGGTGCACTGGCCGTTGGCGGAAATATGTGGCGGCGGCAGCAGTTTGCGCCGCTGTTGATGAATGTCGAGCACATTGCCCCTTGTTATGCGTACCGAGATCGTAAAGAGGGCGAATCCGAATTGAACTACGGCTTGCGTGCAGCCGATGAGCTTGAAGAAACGCTGCAGCGGGTTGGCCCCCACCGCGTGATCGCCTTTATTGCGGAGCCCGTGGTGGGTGCGACGCTGGGTGCGGTGCCCGCCGTGCCGGGGTATTTCAAGCGTATCCGGGAGATTTGTGATCGGCACGGCATCCTGCTGATTCTCGACGAAGTGATGTGCGGCATGGGGCGGACCGGCACATTGTTCGCCTACGAGCAGGAAGGCATCGCCCCAGATATGTGTGTGATCGCCAAGGGGCTCGGCGGGGGCTATCAACCCATAGGTGCGACGCTGGTGTCGAAGAAAATTTTTAATGCAGTTCAGGGTGGCAGCGGTTTTTTTCAGCACGGCCACACCTACCTCGGCCACCCGATGGCCTGTGCAGCGGCGCTGGCGGTACAGCACACCATAGTGAACGAGCAGCTACTCGACAACGTGCGCGTACAGGGTGCATCGCTGCTGGCGCGACTGCGTGACCGCTTTGCCGCCAACCCGCACGTGGGCGACGTGCGTGGCAGAGGCATGTTCCTGGGAGTAGAGCTGGTGAAGGATCGTGCGACGAAATCCACTTTTGACCCCGCGCAAAAGTTGCATGCCCATATCAAGCGAGAGGCCTTCGCGCAGGGCCTGATTTG
>SYEN01000379.1 GCA_005800795.1 Burkholderiales bacterium
ATGGGTGACGGCGTTAACGTCGCAGCGCGGCTGGAGGACACCAATAAAGAGTACGGCACGCTGATTTGCGTCAGCCACAGCGTTTACAAAGAGGCCGGCGAACGGCTGTGCATGCGGCCGATTGATGACGCAGTAGTCAAGGGGCGCCGCCGCAAAATTGCCATCTATGAATTGATGGGCGCCATGGGCGCCAGTCCGGAATTGGAGCCAGGTGCTGCGACGCTGCGCCTGTGCAAACTTACGCGCGAAGCTTATGCCGCGTTAAATGGTGGCAATTCCGAACTGGCGCAGCAGCGCTATCAGGAAATTCTCACGGAATATCCTGGCGACGCGGTAGCACAGTCGATGTTGGCGCGGCTTGCCTCGCCGGCCGCCGCGGCGCAGCCTGCCGCACACTGACACGAGACGCATATTGCCGACACTCAAGCCCGCGCCGGCAGCCCTCGCCGGTAGCCCGCCCGCCCCGATACAGGCCGGTCAATACGTGCCGCGCGTGTCGCTACGGCCCAGCGAATACACCGCGGCGTTGATCCAGGTGTTGCACGGAAAGGCGGCGGATTGGCGCGGCGCGCAGGTGCTGGAAATCGGCTCGGGCAGCGGCGTGGTGCTGGCCGCGCTCGGGGCAATGGGCGCGGCGTCGCTGTTCGGCGTCGATATCGAAGTGGAAGCCGCCGATGAAGGTTTGGCATTGTTGCGCGAACTGGGCTACGCAGCCATTTCGCGCGTCGAGCAAGGCGATATGTGGCTGCCCGCTGCTGGCCGTCGTTTTGATTTCATTGTGGCCAATCTGCCGCATTTCCCGATGCCGCCGGCGCCGGTAAAAGGCCGCTTGGCAAGTTGGAGTTACGGTGGCGGCGATGGGCGCGAACTGCTGAATCCGTTTCTGGCGGGCTTGGGGCAGCACCTCGCCCCCCGCGGCCGCGCGATCATCACGCACAACGCTTTTGTCGATGTCGAACAATCGCGTGCCATGCTGCGGCCACAAGGTCTTGGATTGCGCATCGCGCAAACCTTTTGGATCAATATTCCCGACGTGAAACTGGAATTGCTGACCCCCGCCGTACTCGCTGCAGAAACCGGGCGAACTATTCATCGATACGGGCCGCACGCCTTCGCGGATATGCATATCGTCGAGATCGGCGCACTTAAGCACCCGGATTGACGCCACGTGGGCTTCGTAAAAGCACTTTGCCGTTTTGTGCTGCCTTGCGCACTGGCCATCGGCCTTTGCACGTGGGCGCGCGCCCAGCCGGGCACGACACCTGACGCTGCCCTCGCCCGATTGCTGGCCGAGGCGCGTGCGGCCGCCACGCCAGCGGCTTGCGCCAGATCCGACACCGACCGGTTGGTCCGTGTTTTCTGCAACAAGCAAATTCGCATGGGCATACGCGAGAACTATCCGTTATTCGGTACGCGCAAGGGTGAAACCCGCGCGGGCTACGACATTGACGTCGCGCACGCCATTGCCAAGGCGCTGAAAACCGAGGCGGCATTCACCCGCGTGACGCCCGCCAACCGTATCGCGTTGCTGGCTGAGGATCGTATCGACGTGGCGATCGCCACCATGGGTCATAACACGCAGCGCGACGGTCAGGCGCGCTTTATCCGCCCACACTACTACCAGTCGGAAACCATACTGGTGGGTCCGCGCGCAATTGACATCAAGGATTGGCGCGACATCGCGGGCCGCACCATTTGCGTGACTATCGGCAACGGCTCGAACGCGCAGATTGTGTCGCATGGTGTGCGCCTGATGTTGTTCGAGGAAGCGGCGGTTCTGCCCGACCGGCTGCGCGATCAAACCTGCGGGCTGGCCGCGCAGGACGACAGTTTCTTTGCGTTCCATTTCACCGACACAGCCTTCGCCGCGCGCTTTGAGCGCAAGTTCGGCTTCGCGCAGGTGCCCTGGGGAATGGCAGTGGCAAAAACCGGCAGCGACAAACTGGCCAACGCACTGGATCTGTTGAGCCAGATTTTCCATCGTGACGGCGTGTTTCTCGACATCGCGCGCGCCAACCGCGTGGCGGACGGGTTTCTCACCGGGCAACGCGAGGTATGGAAGCTCGCGGCCTGTAACACGCCTGCCGGAGCCAGTGACAAGAGTTGCGTGTTGCCGCCGCTGTCAGCCGCGTTGCAGGCCACTTCGTTCGCGACCAGTGTCACCGCGTTCGAAGCGTGGTTGAAGCAAAGCACCGGCGTCGTGTTGCAATTGCCCATGCTGAAAACCGTGCCGGCGTGGACGCTGTTCAAGGCCGGCATCCTCAACTCGCTGATCATGATCGCCGGCGCGCTGGCCGCGACACTCGGCTTCGCATTGCTACTGGGCGCAGCCCTTGGCTCGCACTACCGCTGGGCACGCTGGGCGGCACGCGCGCTAACCATCATCATGCAGTCATCACCCGTGGTGCTGACGCTGGTCATGGCAGCAGCTATCGCCCACACGTTTTTTGACTACTCGGCGGCGGTGGCACTCAGTGCAGCCATCCTCGCGCTTGGCCTCATGAATGGCAGCAATGCCGCGCAAGCCGTGGCCGAAGCCATTGTGACGGTGCGAGCTGAACACGAAGGCGCCAATGTCAACCACCGCTCACTTTATGTGTCGGCACTCAACCGATCCGCGACGCAAATCATCTCGTTCCTGATCAATGCCGCCAAGGGCACGCCGGTGGCAAGCTTTATCGGCGCGCCGGAACTGTTGAGCGCGCTGACCGACATCACCGCCTTTGCCAGCGGCCGCGCCACCACCTACACGCTGCTGCTGATTTTTTACATCATCGTGGTTGCCATCGTCGTGTACCTGTGCGGCAAATTGCAACGTTATCTTGAACAGCGGCAGGGAGCGGCATGACAGCCGATCATCTGCTATTGACATTTGTGCCCCAATTGGCCGCAGGCATGGTGGTGAACTTTAAGATCGCCGCCATCGCTTTGCTGTTTGGATTGGCGCTGGGCGTGCCGCTCGCCTATGCGCGGCTTGGCGGGCGGGTGGCGAGTGGCGGTGCTGCTGCCTTGATCGGGCTGATGCGGTCGGCGCCAACCTTTGTGGTGATGTTTTTTCTGTTTAACGTGATCGCGCGCGATGCCACCCTGTTCGGTCAACCCATTGCGCTATCAGGGGTAATGACAGTGGCGCTGTCGCTGGTGCCGTATGCTGCGGCGTACATCGCCGACAACGGCGTCGAAGCGTTGCGCCACCTGAGACGCGGGGCGCCGCTGGCGGCGCTGCTTTTTTTGCCCAATGTGACGCGCTCGTTCTTTGTGCTGGTGATGTC
>SYEN01000380.1 GCA_005800795.1 Burkholderiales bacterium
GGCGTTCGCGCATGCGCTCGTTTTCACCCTGGGCGTGCACCAGCAATGCCCGCTCGGCGAAATCGCGCGCAGCGTGCCACAACTGATCAAGGCGTTTATCCAGTTGCTTGGCGCGCTCGTTGTCTTCCGGCGATTGCGATGCACGCAGTTCTTCTATGCGCTGCCTCACTTCCTGCAACCCCATGCGCGTGACGATCTGCCGAGCGTAGCCGTTTTTCTGCGTCATCAAACGGATTTTGTTGATGCCGGCTTCGCGCGCGGCAACTTCCATCAAGGCTGCCAGCCCCGCGCGGTCATCGTTCTCGAGCAGATCCCCTAGCGCCTGCGAGGATTCACCACCGCCACCACCTTCGCCGCCTTCCGAGCCGGGGGAACCGCCCTGTGGTACGTCTGGTGGGGCATCGGCCTGCTGGCGTGGTTGTTCTTCTTGATCTGCCTTGGCGAATTCGTCGCGTTTGAAATACTGCTCAAAGGCGTCGTCGTACAGCGCTTTTTCGTCTGGCGATTTTGCGAGCACCAGCCCCAGCGTGTCCTTCAAGCGGGTACGGTCGGTGTAGCCGATGATATCCACGGCACGCGCCGCGTCGATACCCTCGGCCGCCGAAACGCGCAAACCTGCGCTCCGCGCGACCTGCAAAAACTGGCGCAGCGGCTCGCTGGCTGGCGCGGCTTGCGCCGTTGCTGTCTGAGTCATCAACCTGCCGCAGCGCGCGTGGCAGGACGGCCGACGCGTTCGTGCGGTTGGAATGCGGCCTCATAAGCGAGCCTTAGTTCCATCAGCCCCGGTTGCAGCGCCACCCATTTGCGCAGGTTGGAAATCTCTTGCAGACATTTGTCAAACGGGCGCGCGGCCTTGTCTGCGAGATAGCTCGCCACCACCAGCGGCGAGCGGCTGACACCTTCCATGCAATGCACCAAAACGCGGCCCCGTTCAGCGAGATCGTGCAGTTGCCACACCGCTTCGCGCAATTGGTCGACCGGATTGCCGAAACCATCGATGAGTTCCACGCAGCGCCAATCCACACCGTGCGCGTTGTTCGAGCCGTTGGGCCAGCCGGTCAGTGACAGAATGCCGGCAATGTCTGCCGCGCGCAGCACGTCAAAACGCCGCGCGTCGTCGCAATTGCCGATGGCGATTTCTTGGGTGATCCAGTCCAAATCTGTTCCTTTGGTATTACGGATTGTTCTGTAGAGCTACGGGTGATGGCCGATGCTCAAGGCAAATCGCACCAGCCGCCTTTCTGACTCGATTCGCGCCATACCTCGCCGAATTGCAACAACTGCCGGGCGTCTTCAAAGCGTGGCACGGCACGCGCGGGCTGGCGTTCGCCCCGTAACCTGCCGAGCCGGTGAATGCGACACGTGCGCGCGCGGTATCGCCCGCGACGGTGCTGTGCCGATTGTAGCCGCCCGCGCCGATATGGCCGATTCGTATGTTGCGTAATGTGGAGAGCGCCATGATTAGCCTGTCTGCAGTGGTTGCGATTATAGCGATGCAAACGCGCCGGCGAGATTCGCAATTGACTGCGGCGGCCAAGTGGAGAGAAACTCGTCGAGAGCGTGGGTCGTGGCGCGTGCCAGGACCGGATCATGGCAATCCATTTGTAGCGAACAAGGAGCAGGAACATGAAGGCAGTTGTGTGCAAGGCTTGGGGGCCGCCGGAATCGCTGGTGGTCGAAAATCGCCCGCCGCTGACGGCGGCGTCTGGTCAAGTGGTGGTCAGCGTGAAGGCGGCCAACGTCAAGTTTTCAGACACGCTGATCATTGCCAACAAATATCAGACCAAGCCGGAGTTGCCGTTTGTGCCCGGTGGCGAGGTTGCAGGCGTGGTTACGGCGGTGGGCGAGGGTGTTGCCGGTTTCAAGGTGGGGGATCGTGTCAGCGCGCAGTCGCCCAGCGGCGGCTATGCCGAAGAGGTGTGCGTGCCAGTGGAAAGCCTGTCAGCGATTCCTGCGTCGATTGATTTTGCAGGGGCAGCGGGTCTGACTTCGACCTACGGCACGTCGTACTATTCACTGATTGACCGCGGCGAATTGAAGGCGGGTGAAACCCTGATGGTGCTCGGTGCATCGGGCGGTGTGGGACTGGCGGCGGTGGAAATCGGCAAGGCGTTGGGCGCGAAGGTGATTGCCTGCGCGTCTAGCGAAGAAAAACTGGCCGTGTGCCGTGAGCATGGCGCAGACGAAACCATCAACTACAACACCGAGGACATGCGCGCACGCGTAAAGGCCATCACCAAGGGCAAGGGCATTGACGTGGTGTACGACCCGGTGGGGGGCGACTATTCCGAGCTGGCGCTGCGCGACATGGCGTGGGGCGGGCGCTTTCTGGTGATTGGTTTTGCGGCCGGGCCGATTCCAAAGATTTCGCTGAACCTGACGCTCATCAAAGGGTGCAGCATCGTGGGCGTGTGGATGGGCGCCATGTCCAAGCGCGATCCGCAAAAACGCCGCGCCATTTCCGCTGAAATCTGGAAGCTTTATGAGCAAGGCAAGTTGAAGCCGCACGTGTGGGGCGCCTATCCGCTGGAAAAAGCGGCCGATGCGCTCAATGCCATTGCCGCACGCAAGGTGGCGGGCAAGGTGGTGTTGACGATGGTGTAGCAGGTGCTTGAGATTTATTGTAAATAGTTGTTTTTATTATATTATTTTATAAGGGATGGAAGGCCATGACAGACCCAGGCATGCACAAAGGCGACGAGTTCACCGGCAAAGTTGCGTTGGTCACCGGCGCGGCGCGCAACATCGGACGCGCGATAGCGCTGTCGCTCGCGTCCGGCGGTGCGAAGGTGGCGGTGAACACCCGCTCGAATCTGGCGCAGGCGCAGGGCGTGGCGGCCGAGATTAAGGCGATGGGCAGCGATGCGGAAGCCTATGTGGCAGATGTGGCCGATCCGGCGCAGGTGCAGCCGATGGTGGATGCAGTGATTAAACGCTTCGGCCGGCTCGACATCCTCGTGCTTAACGCCGCGGTACGCGAGCATGTGCATTTCGATGAAATCAGCTACGAAGATTGGCGCCGCATACTCGCCACCAATCTAGATAGTGCCTTTGTGCTCACCAAGGCCTGCCTGCCCGCGCTCAAAAAAGCGGGCGACGGACGCATCGTCAACTTCGCCGGCGTCACCGCGCTGCTGGGCCTGAAGGATCGCGCGCATGTCGCGGCGTCCAAACATGGCATCGTGGGGCTGACCAAGGCGCTGGCGCAGGACCTGGCCGAATTCGGCATCCGCGTAAACTGCATTTCGCCCGGCCAGATCGACACCACACGCGCACCGGGCCACGAGTTACCCAACCGTAGCAGCGGCATCCCGCTGGGCCGCCGCGGGACATCGTTTGAAATTGCCGGAATGGTGCGCAGTCTATGCGGGCCTGCCGGGGCTTACATGACCGGACAGACGCTGCATATTAATGGTGGGTTGTCGAATTCGGGAGTGTAAGTCGCATTCGACGTGCGATAGAGAAATTCGAGAAAATGGCAGCCGAACCCTCAGGCGACAAGCACGACCGCATTGACACCAACGTGCGGAAAACGGTTGCGTTTGCCGCACTGAGAAAAATTCAGGGCCATGTATCCGAAGCCCAAGCGACGAGCGGCTTGAGCGGAAGGCGCTGCTGATTGCGGCGGGAATATTCGCCCTTATTTTGCTGTTGGTGGTTGGGTATGTTGCCATGGATCGGTCCAATAAATCGCGATCCGATCCGTCTGCAGGCTACTCACAAAAGGTGGCGCAGCATATTTCAACAACACTCACCTCGACGGCAAGCCTTGGGGCGCTGCCTGCAAGCGACGCATCGATGGCGTATTGGATCAGTATTCGGGCAGACGGGAGGATTGAAGGGGTGCGAATTTTGCGATCGTCGGGCAATAGCGAATTTGACAGCAAGGTCTTGGCGGCTGTTACCGCAATGGCGCCGTTTGAAAAATTTCCACAGGATCTTCAAAAAAGCGCTAGCGCCATCACCCTTAGCCGGACTGTCCAGTTTGGTCAGAGTAAAGGCGGTTCTTGGTGATGATCCGCATACGGCGCTTTGCCCTTGGGTAAATGCGCCCTACAAAATGCACGAACACTTTGTAGGATGCGGTGACGCAGGATCCACATCGTTCGAGGTATTTCGCTGTGTTGCGCGATCGATGCGGTTTGCAGTGCTCACCACATCTACCCTCAGCCATTCAACCTTTCACCTTCACCAGCTTCTGCAAGCACCGTATCCGCGCTGGTTTTGGCACATTCGGATACGAGCGAGAGAACGACACGTAGGCGACCTCGCCCACATACAAATCACCGTGTGAATCCACGCACATGCCGTGCGGCGAGATGAACTGCCCCGGCGCGGTGCCGCGCGCCGGGGCGGCCTGCACGGTGGCGAGCAGATTGCCCTGGTGATCCATGACGCTGATGCGCGGGCCGATGTTGGGGTGGTTGATGTTGACCGACAGGTGCGGGCCGATTTCGGCGATGTAGCAGATGGGGCACTTGCCATTGGTACCACGGGTCATGTAGAGACCGCTCGGACGGTGCAGAGTGTTCCACTGCGCTTCGTAGCGGCCGTTGCCGTCAAACACCTGCACTCGGTGATTTTCGCGGTCGGCGACGTACACCCAGCCGTCGGCGTCGCAGGTGATGTTGTGCGCAATGTTGAATTCGCCGGGCCGCGTGCCGGGCTTGCCCCACGAGAACAAGAGTTTTCCGTCGGGCGAATACTTATGCACGCGCGCGTTGCCGTAGCCGTCTGAAATATAAAGATCGCCCTGCGGTGACATGGCGGTATGCGTGCAACGATGGAAAGGCTCGCCGCTCATGTATGCCGATGCCTTACCCGGTATGCCGATGGTCATCAGCACTTTGCCGTCGAGCGTGCATTGGCGCATGGTGTGATCGCCATCGTCGTTGAGGAAAATCGTGTCATCCAACCCCATGTAGACG
The DNA here is from genome assembly GCA_005800795.1 of Burkholderiales bacterium. Classification (GTDB taxonomy): domain Bacteria; phylum Pseudomonadota; class Gammaproteobacteria; order Burkholderiales; family SG8-41; genus UBA5216. The sequence continues at coordinate 4,929 of SYEN01000380.1, forward strand.
CCATGCGGATTCTTGAAAACGCCTTCGCCCCACGAGCGCAAAAAATTGCCGTCGCGATCAAACACCACCATCGGATGCGGGCTGCGGTTGAAGGCGTAAACGTTGTCGTGGCGGTCGACGCCTACCGCAGCAACGTCGCCGGTGTCCCAGCCCTCGGGCCACTTGGCCCATCCGTCCTGCGCGATGTAGCGGTAATCGCCTTCGCCGATAATGGCGTTGTTCATGTGGGTATATCTTGCAGGGTTGTGAGTAAAATTGTCAATTAAAACATATAGTTAGACCATGTTATGCCTTGGCTATCAGCGCCGCGATGGTCGCCATATCGCTTTGATTTTCCAGATCGCTTACCGCGTCGATAATGGCTTTGGCCTGTGCTTTGCCGATCAGTGTGCGCGTGTAGCGACTGAATTTTTCGCAGGCGTCGGGCCACGTGAGCGGGTTGAGCGGTGAGCCCTTGTGCGGCGTCGTCGTTTGTTTGTAAGTAACGCTGCCGCACTCGATAGTGACATCTGCAGGTGGAATCGCGCCGTGGCTATCGGGGATGGATTTGTCGATGATGAGTTCCATGTTTTTCGCCAGAGCACGCACCAGCGGGTCTTTCACCGCGTCGTCGTTGTAGACGAGAGGATTCGACATGTCGCGCGTCAACGCCACCGCCGCCGTGAACGGCAGGCTGTACTGGCCACCCATCACCGTCAGTGGATCACGCACGGTGTGCCGGTCGTGGAGGATGCGATGCGCGCCGCGCAGGGTGACTTTGGTGATGGCTTTCGCGTTGAAGCCGTGCTCGCGCTTCATGTCCTGTATTGCCTGCACCACTGCCTGATGTGTGACATGTGTGGCGAAAGCTTTATGCGACGCGGGCTGGATCAACCATTTTTTGCCGAGATCGGCGGTGAGCTTGGCGATGTCGGTCGGCTCGGAGAATACATTGAAATAACCGTACGGTCCTTCGATCACGGTGACCGGGCCGTGCAGACCTTTTTGCGCGAGGAGGGCGGCTTCGAGTCCTCCGGAACTGGCGCGGCCCAGATGCACACGTTTGGTGTCGTCGCCCGCCCAGGCAAATTCGAGCAAACCCGCCGCGCAGGAGCCGGCCAGTCCCAACGCGCTGGCGACTGTGGCGGCGTCAAAGCCCAACAGCTTGCCGACTGCTGCAGCGGCGCCGAACGGGCCTTGCACGCTGGGGTTGTGAAAGCTGCGCGTGTTTTCAAGGCCTACAGCGGCTTTTTGCAAACGGCCCGACACTTCAAAGCCAAGCGCAATTGCGAGTAAAAAATCTGTGCCCGCGCGATGATCGCGCTGGCAAATGGCGAGCGCCGCGGGCAGCACGGTGCCGCTGGCATGTGAGCCGGTGAGCGGCTCGCATTCAAACGCGCCGATCATCGCGCCGTTGGCCATCGCCGCGCGGCACACATCGGTTTTCCACGGCTGGTTGACGACGGAAACTTCCGGTTTGCCGCCGAGCTCGTGCACCATCTCCACCACGCGTTGCGCCCACGGCATGGATGAACCGACGAACGCGGCGGCCATCACATCCAGCGTAGCGATTTTGCATTCAGTGACGAGGCTCGCCGGGAGATCGGCGTATCGGGTGCCGGCGACGAATTCGGCGAGTAGTCGAGTGGCGGACATGGGGGCTCCTGGCGAGGCAATTTCAGCAAGCAGTGTCACTGAAGCAGTACACAGCGTCAATCACCCACAATGCGAGAAGCACGCTCTGCCGGTGCGGCGATTGCAGTAACCGCACTTGGCAACACTGTGCAGCGGCCTGTAGCATAGGCACGAAAAGCTGCATACTACTAACCCTTAGGAGGCGATCATATGAAGTTTCGCGCAAAGTGGATTCCCGTTGCGGTGTCCTCGGCGGGCGCTGCGGTACTGGCGGGCATTTGCGGTACGGCCACCGCACAGCCAAACGCTGCAGCGAACTATCCCACCAAACCGATACGCTGGATCACGCCGTATCCGCCCGGCGGCAGTACCACCGCGCTGTCGCGCATGGTCGGCGACAAGCTCGCCGAAGCCTTTGGCAAAAACGTGATTATCGACAACCGGCCCGGCGGCAACACCATAATCGGCGCGGAAGCAGTGGCCAAGGCGTTGCCCGACGGTTATTCGCTGCTGCTCGGGGGGAATACCCAGGTGATTCTGAGTTTGCTCACCAAGCCGCCGTTCAATGTATTCAAGGATTTCGCGCCGGTGACGATCATCGCCAAAACCAATTACATACTGGTGATCAACCCCGCGACGCCGGTGAACAACCTGCAGGAGTTAATCACCTATGCCAAGGCGCGGCCCGGTCAGCTTAACGTGGCGTCGGTGGCGAGCGGCAGTTCGCAACACCTGATGGGCGAGTTGTTCAATATTCTCGCAGGGGTGAAGATGCAGCACATCCCCTACAAGGGTGGGCAGCAGGGCATCATTGATTTGATGGGTGGCAGCGTGCAGGCATCGTTCTCCAACGCGATCAACGTCATTCAACACATCCAGAACGGCCGGCTGAGAGGCTTGGCGATCACCGGCGACAAACGCACAGTGGCGTTGCCGAATTTGCCGACCTACGCCGAGGCCGGCATGCCGAATTACGACCCGAAAAACTGGCAAGGCATGATGACCACGGGTGGCACGCCGGTGGCGATCATCAACAAACTGTCCGCCGAGGTTGGCAAAATTCTCGCCATGCCTGATATTCGCGACAAGCTGATAGTTTCGGGCATGGAGCCCGCGTTTAGTGGGCCGGAGAAAATGGCGGCGCAGATGAAGGCAGACTACGCAGAGATTGCGAGGGTTATCAAGGCGGCCAATATCAAGATCACGGAGTGAGGCAGTTTTGCTGTGGTTGGGAAATCTGTTATAAGTATTTGTTTTTATTGAGTATTTTTTTGGTCCCATGACTGGCTTGTAAGTGGGCTGCAGCACTCTAGTCAGCGAGCAAATCTTTCCTCATCGTTCCCGCGCAGGCGGGAACCCATAACACAGTGCCACGTGAGACACAAAAAACATAAACCACCATCCTACCTTCCCTGAGGGAAGGGGATACCCGCCTGCGCGGGAATGACAGGTGCGGTGTTGTTCCGCTTGCGTGCCGGCTAAATGAAGTGGGGAATGCCGCGTTACTCTCCCACCAACGCCCGCACCAACACCCGCGCATCTTTCAACTCGGCCAGCCCATCCACCAACCCTATCAAGCGCTCCATCTTCGCTTCGGGCAACACACGCTTCATGCAATCGCGCACCTTTACCAGATGCGCATCGCGCGCGATCGGGTTGCGCGACGAGCCGCGGAAAGCATCGCAGCGTTCCACCAGCACGTGGCCGTCCTTGAGGCCCGCGCGCGCCTGCACCCAGCAGTCGAGCGTGGAGGTGGAGATATCCGGGTTTGGCTTCAAACGGATTTTGTTCAGCGCCGCTTCCACCGGCGCCGAGAAGCGCACCGGGTCGGTGAAGGCATCAATGCCGACATGATCCTGCGTCAGCGCCACGGCAGCGACATACTCAAAACTGAATTTGCCATCCAGCCCGGTCGCGGGCGCGGGGCGCGACAGGCCGGGGCGGCGCGATGACACTTCCAGCTCCAGCCACTCCACGTCATCGGCGTTGAGCTTGTTTTTCTCGCGCAGCAGCACCACGGATTCGGTGGCCCACTGCATGGCAATCTGCGCCGGGTAGCGTTTGATGTTGAAGCCGTGCTTTTGAAGATTCCATTCACGGCCCAGGCCACCCATTAGCGCATCCCATTCGAACGCGTCGCCGAACAGGGTTTCCACGTAACCGCGGCTGGTTTCGATGATGTCTTCATTGGCAGTGAAGTTATCCGCTGCCAGCATAGCGGCTTCGACACCCATGCGCCCGGCGTTGCCCGGATGCGTGCACTTGGTCATGGTGCCGTTGTTGGCGAAGAGGGCGCCGGTGCGCGAAGCGCCAATGCCCAGTGCCACGCGCGTCTGCTGCTCGGTCAAGCCCAGCAGATTCGCACAGGCCGAAGCACACGACGGCGGCCCGTAAATGCCCGGCGGATGAAACGGCCGAGAGTCCGCGCGACGGGCGGCCATCGCAATGCGTTGTTGCACTTCCCAACCGACCGCGAACGCTGTCACCACCGCACGCCCGGACAAACCGTTCAACTCCGCCAGCGCCAATATGCCGGGCAGTAAGGTGGAGGTGCCATGCGTAGAAGGAATCCCCTGCGGCTCGTAATCCAGCACATGCATCGCCGCACCATTGGCAAAAGCAGCGAGCGGTGGATTGGTCTTGTTGGGCGAGCCGACCACCGTGCACTGCGCATGCCCGCCGAGGCGATCTACATACCGCCGCACAAATTCCGTCTCGTGCTGCGTCGAACCCGCCAGCACATTGGCGATGCCGTCGAGCAGAATCGTGCGCGTGGCGTCGAGCACCGGTTGCGGAATGTCTTCGTAACGGGTGGTGGAGATGAAATGGGCTAGCTGTTGGGTGGCGTTTTTCATGGGTTGCCTTGTTCGATATGAAAAGGAGGTTTTTCAGGATTTTTAGTGAATAGTCGAGCGAATAATAAACCACCACCGTCGTTCCCGCGAAGGCGGGAACCCATAACACAGTGCCATAGAGTAATACTTGCTTGCGCTGGCGATTTTCACATCCCGAACGCACGCGCGTTGCCGCCTTGCGCAGGCGTGCTTACAATGGGCGCATGAAAATTCGCAAATCTATACAAGTTCTTGGCGCCGGAACGGGTTTTTTTGCGTCTGTGGCACTACTGGCGAAGATGGTGGGCGAACCAGCAGCGATGCTCGCAACCGCAGCAGGGTCGTTTGCCGTCCACTCTGCCTCACATATCAGCGCATGGTATGCCGAAGAATTCGAAAAGAATCACCACGATCCCGGCGAGTTGGCTGAAATTCACGAACTGCGAAAACTGGTTGTTATGGCTATCGAGGATGTGCTTGATGGCGTGGTCCAGAGCGAGAATTGGGCAGGTGATAAAGACGGCAAGGATCGCCTCGAAAACTACAAGAAAAATGTGGACTATCTGGTTGATGCCGCAATCAATCCGCGCTTCGAGCCGCTTTGGGATCAAAACATCACGGATTATTTCATGACCGAAGTCAAGGATTTCACCGGTAAAAAGGCGTTGAGTCAGGAGGCGTGGATTTACTTTCTGGAGCCCAACTATGATCCGCGCGTCGCTGCGTTGCACGCTGTAGTGAAGGATGCCGCGACCGCGCTCCACGAACATTTTCTTGAAACGCTGGTTGGTGTTTATCGCGATGCTTTCACAAACCATCCGAAGGTGTATGTCGCGGTAACGACGGAAATCCTCAAGAAAATCTGGAACAGCGTTTCGCGCATTGAAGCCGGCGTTGCGCGTCTTGAGGAAAAGGCGGACAGTAATACGCAGGCGTTGCGCGAGGAGATACGCGCGCTCGCCACGGGGATGGCGAATGCCCATCCAGCGGCGATGCAGGCTTGCATCAAGAAATTCGAGGGCACGCTCGGCGCGTTTAGGAGCGTAGTAGACGAGATCGTGCCGTTGCTCCGTGAGTTGCACGAGGGCGTCGCTGAGGTACGTACGGATGTCAAAGCGGTGCTAAAGATAGTCAGCGCGAATCAGGCAAATGCCGGAATCCGGGGCATTACCGCCCTGACTGACGAAGAAATCAACCAAAAAATAGCCCCATATCTGCAATCACTGATAACCGCTCACCAAAAAATCGAATTGCGCGGCATTCGCGATGGCAGCGACCCGGTAATACGGCTGGAATTGAAAGATGCGTATGTGCCGTTGCAGGGTAAAAAGAAGTTGCAGGTGGATGAATCGGATGCGGAGCGTGGTGGCGGTGGGCGACGATTGCATTTGGTAAAAGGCGGGCGCGAACCCGTCAAAGAAGATGCCGATGTGCCGATGAAGAAAGTGTTGGGCGAAGGCCATCGTCTGGCTATTACCGGCGGCGCGGGTTCTGGCAAAACGACGGTGTTGCGTTATATCGCGTGGTGGCTGGCGGCGTCACGGCTGGGCGAGCCTGCCGCCGAAGAGGAATTCCGGTTGGGCTTGCCGGCTGATGTGCCGCTGCCGATCCCGATTTTTGTGTCGCTGGCCGCTTTTGCGCCCTATCGGCACGCACCGCCGAGCTATACGTCCAACTTTGAGTCGTTTCTTGCCGATGATCTCAAACGCAGGGACGCCAAATTCGATCTGCCGAAAGAATTTTTTGAGCTGCTGCTGCGTGAAGGGCGCAACGTTATTCTGTTACTGGATGGATTGGATGAGGTTGCCGACGATACGCAACGTGCGAGCATGCGCCAGTGGGCTGGTAGTTTTGCAGCTGATCGCCCCGAACTGCGCGTGGTGTTGACGTGCCGCACCATTGCCTGGCGCAAAGACTCGGCACTGCTTAATTTCAGGGATATCGCTGTCCAGCCATTGGATATGAAAACTCATATTGAACCGATGGTAGCGAAAGCCTATGCCTGTATCGAACCTCATAATGAAACGGAACGCAATAAAGGTATCAAGCAGTTAGTAGACGGGATCAAGGGGCTTGAGCTAAAGCGGCTCGCCAGTCTGGGTGTGGATGACCGGCCGTTGGTGGATAGCCCATTAATGGTGCGCATGATGCTGATCGTGCAGCGGAGCAACGTAAAGCTGCCCGACGAGCGCGCCGATCTGTTCGACAAGGCTGTTGATGCCATATACCAGGTTGATCACGGCATCGACGAGGATACAAAGCCCGACTTTACGCAGCATTGGGAAACCTATCTCGAAATGGCGCAGCGTCTGGCTTATCACATGCATTGCGAGGGCGTTGACAAGGGACGTCTGATCGAGAAAGAGGGTGGTGTGGACAAGGTGTTTGCGGCGCCTAGCGAATATCACCCGTTCATCAAGCGGTTTCTTGATTACGCGCAAAAACGCGGCGGCGTGCTGGAAGAATACGGCGGGCCTTACCGCTTTGTGCATCACGCATTTCAGGAGTTTTTGGTGGCGCGTTATCTGCGTACGGTTGAGGCAGTACCGAACCTGCAAAAGATCATCAATGTTGTGACGCCATTGCTGGCCGACCCGTGGTGGCGCGAACCCATTTTGTTGACTGCCGGTTATAAGGCCAGGGAGTCACGCAGTACCGTTATCTATTTTATTGAACAGCTCGCTGCCGCGGGCAAGAGTGCGGATGAACAATTTTCCGGCGCGGAACTGGCGGGGATAGCAGCTCTGGAATGGGGTGATTGCCCGGCGGTGCTTCGTGTGAAATGTGCCAATCGTATTCTTGAGTTACTAAACAACAAAGACGCGTTAGAACACTCGCAACCCGTCATCCGCGCCCGCGCTGGTGATGTGCTGTCGCGTCTGGGTGATCCGCGTTTTGATCCGGCGCGTTTTTATTTGCCGGTCGATGCGGTCGATGACTTGTTGGGGTTCAAGGAAATCGAGGAAGACAAGGATTTCAAGATCGGCATTCGCAGCGGCGAGGCCGCTTCACAGCGGATCTACCAGGCCACCGGGTATGAGCCACGCGAATGCGAAATCAACGACGACCTCACGCCCACGCGCCGGTTTTACATCGCGCGTCACCCGGTCACCGTGGCGCAGTTCAAAGCCTTTGTCGATGCGAAAAAAGCGGTGGATGCGAATTTTACGAAGGGGGATGACTACACCTTGCGCGCGCCCGGCAACCACCCGGTGCAGTCGGTGAATTGGCACGAGGCGCGTGATTACTGCAAGTGGTTGCAAGAGCAGTTGCTGAACGAAAAATCGTTAAAAAACAATGAGATAGTAAAGCTCATTCAGAAAGACTGGGAGATCGACTTGCCCAGCGAACTGGAGTGGGAACGAGCCGCGCGTGGCGGCGAGCGCAATCGGGTGTTTCCGTGGGGCGACGATGATGATGACGAGGCCGATGCGAATCGCGCGAACTATGACGATACAAAAATCGGCGGCACGTCTACGGTAGGCTGCTTTGCGCTCAACCACGGGCTGTATGACATGTCGGGCAACGTGTGGGAATGGACGCGCAGTCTGTGGGGCACCGATTGGCAGAAACCTGACTTTGGCTATCCCTACGAGCTATCCACGATGGCAGAGCGCGAAAACTTTGAAGCTGGAGATGATGTGATGCGGGTGGTGCGCGGCGGCTCGTGGCTCAGTCATGCTGTCGATGCGCGCTGTGTTTATCGCTGCGGGTTCAATTCCGGTTTATCGCCTCAACCTCATCGGGATTCGTGTGGTGTTGCGTTCGCCCCCTGATAAAACCTCCGGTCTCTGAGGCTCTGGCCTCCGATACTCTGAATCTCCGCCTCTGGAGGGGGTGCGGGGGAGCCTTCCCCCGCGGTTTTGGGTTTTTGCGCTATCATGCGTGGGCTGGGTGGCACCATGTAATACATCCGGTCAGGCAGTCTGGAAAGGTGGTGCGCGGCGGCTCGTGGAACAATCATGCTGACAATGCGCGCTGTGCTTATCGCAACAGGAACAATCCCGATAATCGCAACAACAACATCGGGTTTCGTGTGGTGTTGCGTTCGCCCACGTTCTTCAGGCCCTTCTTCTGGTTGTGCGTGCATTTTTTGTTACGGCACGCGCAACGGCGCTGCGGCACACCCGTGCCGCTGGCGTTCCGGCAATGCGGGCCGATGCGTGCAAGTGCGGTTGCGTATTTTCCCGCCGAGGCGAAGGAAGAAGAACAGCGCCAGACAGGTCTGGTCCGACCGCAGGCTGGAAGTCACAAGCAGGGCGGCACGCGGGGCGCCGCTTGCGGCGGGCGCATATTAAAGCCGGGCGCGGCCAAGCCGGAAATTCGGCCCGCCGTTGCCCGCTCCGTTTGATCCAGCAGCGTTAGGGTGGGCACGTTGTGTGTGCCCACGCGGATACACAATGGCAGATACCAAATGGCGGATCGCATGACGCGTGGGCACAAACAACGTGCCCGCCCTACGGGGTTGCGGTGAGGGATGATTCGGTCTGCTTGATCCATCCGCCCAGCAGTTTGCCGGTTTGCGCCACCATCCGGCTGATGTGTTCGTATTGGCCGCTGGTGAGCCATGCAAACCGGTGCGCCAGCCGCAAATACAGCCGCAGCGAATTTAAATGCGCATCGGCGGCTTGCAGATGGTGCAACCGTTGCAGCCCTTTACGGGCGTTGGCATGGAAAATCGCTTCCTGAAAATCCAGCGCCGCGTTTTGCAGGCGTTGTGTGACGGCAAAGCGCTGGCTTTTGGGAAAGCGTTCGCACTGCGCGAGCAGCCAGGCGAGCATGTCGTAGGTTTGGGTAAAAATGATCAGTTCTTTGGCGGGCGGCATGGGGGTAGCTAATTCAAATGGGCGCCATTTTCGACGCGATTGCCGGTTGGGACAACCTGTTGCTGGCGTATCGCCGCGCCGCCAGCGGCAAGGGCGGCAAGGCGAGTGCTGCCAGCTTTGAATATCAATTGGCCGATAACCTGATTGCATTGCAACGCGGGTTGCGCGAAAAGACCTATCGTCCGGGCGGCTACTGCCATTTTTACGTTCACGAACCCAAGCGCCGCAAGATCAGTGCCGCACCGTTTGGCGACCGCGTGGTGCATCACGCGTTGTGCAACGTGATCGAGCCACTGTTCGAGCGGCGCTTTATCACGCACAGCTATGCCAACCGGCGGGGGAAAGGCACGCATCGCGCGCTGGATCAATTGCAGCATTGGGCGCAACGCTACTGCTACGTGCTGCGCTGTGATGTCGTGCAGCACTTTGCCTCGCTGGATCACGCGCTGTTGCGTGCCAAATTGGCACGGGTTATTCGCGACGCCGATGTACTGTGGCTGGTTGACGCGATACTCGGCAGTGGCGCGGGCGTGCTCGCCAGCGAATACACGCAAGTTTATTTTGAAGGTGATGATTTGTTTGCGGCGTGCCGCCCGCGCGGTTTGCCTATTAGCAATCTCACGTCGCAATTCTGGTCGAATGTTTACCTGAATGATTTTGACTGGTTCGTTACGCGCGAACTCGGGTGCGGCGCCTACTTGCGCTATGTGGATGATTTTGTTCTATTTTCTGACAGCAAACGCTTGTTGCGGCAATGGCGGGCGGCTGTCGTAGGCCGTCTCGAACGTGAGCGGCTAACGATACATGTGCCGCAAGCGCAGGCGTTGCCCGTAGTGGCGGGTATTCCGTGGCTGGGGTTTTTGGTGTATCCGGGGCATTGCTTGCTGAAGCGGCGCAATGCCGTTCATTTCACCCGCAAGTTCAAGCGCAACCTTGGAGCGTATGGCAGCGGGGCAATTTCACTCGCGACGCTCGACGCTGGTGTGCAAGGCTGGGTCAATCATGTGAGGTATGGAGATACCTGGGGCTTGCGTGAGCGTGTGTTTGCCGCGCATGCAATTCCGAATCAGTAAACCTCGTCGTGACTGCCCACATTGATCGGCACGATTTCGGACTTTGTGATCAGCAGTTCGAGGGTGATTCTGTGGCTCAGGTTGATGGATACGCTATGCAAGCCCGACAATTTCCCTTTCAACGCATGCAGCCGCAAAGACGGGTGATGCGGATTGGCTTGCAGCAGCTTGAGTGTTTTGGCGTACTGGCCGACGGCATCAGGATGACGCCGCAGAAAGCGCGCGGCGCGCCGGTTGTATTGCTCGGTGAATACGAGTTGCCACGCCACGGCCAACTTACCCCGCCAGTTTGGCGAGGCGCTTGATGTGCTGCTCGACGGATTCCTTGACGAAGCGTCCTGCGTCCAGATCGGCCTTTGATTCGGCGAGCGCGGCTTCGAGTTCGCACTCGCGCAAGTGAGCGTATTGCTCACGGCTCATCACCACGTATTTCATTTGACCGCGCACGGTGACCGAGGCTTCGGGTTGGTCGGCGAGGGCCAGCTCGATGGCGCTGACGCCTTTGGTTTTTAAGTCGTTGGCGGAGATGGTGTTCATGGTTGAATCGTATTCTATATCAAGTGATTAATCGCATTATAAACCGTATATTGCATGCTTCGCAGGGTGTAACGCACTGGATTCCGGCCTTCGCCGGAATGACGGTTGTGGTTTATTGCATGGGTTGTTGCATGTCTGAGGTTTTAGATTCGCTGAGAAATGGGATCCCCATTTGCTTACACGCCCATCTTCGGCGTTCGGAGCGCACGGCAAATTTGAAGGCAGCCTCGCCTTCACGTATAATATTCACCCCAAGCAGCGGGACGGGCGTCTAATCGTATAGACCTGTCCCGCTTTCCATATCTGGCGCTGAAAAAGCGCAATCAAATCAGGAGGTTGCAGTGTCACCACGTACGCCCGCGATCCTGGTGCTTAAGGACGGGACGGTATTTCGTGGCGCGTCCATCGGCGCTGATGGAATATCCGCCGGCGAGGTGGTATTTAACACGGCGATCACCGGTTATCAGGAAATTCTCACCGATCCGTCGTATTGCCGGCAGATTGTTACTTTGACCTATCCGCATATCGGCAACACCGGCGCGAATGAAGAGGACGTGGAGTCGGATCGCGTTTATGCGGCTGGGCTGGTGATCCGTAATTTGCCGTTGATGGCTTCAAATTTTCGCATGAAGTGGACGCTGGACGAATATCTCAAGCGCGAAAACGTAGTGGCGATTGCCGATATCGATACGCGCAAGTTGACGCGTACTTTGCGCGACAAGGGCGCGCAGGATGGCTGCATTATCGCGGGCAAAATTGATGAAGCCGCCGCCTTGAAAGCGGCGAAGGATTTCCCCGGATTGAAAGGCATGGACCTCGCCAAAGTGGTGAGCTGCACCAAGAATTACGAATGGGACGAAACGGTGTGGGCCTTGGGCAAAGGATACGGCAAACTATCCGAGACAAAATTCAATGTGGTGGCGTACGATTTTGGTGTGAAGCGCAACATTTTGCGCATGCTTGCCGCGCGCAGCTGCAAGTTGACAGTAGTGCCCGCGCAAACGCCCGCTAAAGAGGTGCTGGCGCTGAAGCCCGATGGCGTGTTTTTATCGAATGGCCCCGGTGACCCGGAGCCTTGCGATTATGCGATTGCAGCCCTTCGTGAGTTGCTGGATAAGAGCGTCCCGCTGTTCGGTATTTGTCTCGGCCATCAGTTGATGGGCCTTGCCAGTGGCGCGCAAACCATCAAAATGAAATTTGGCCATCATGGCGCGAATCATCCGGTGCAGGATCTGGA
>SYEN01000381.1 GCA_005800795.1 Burkholderiales bacterium
CTCCTTCATGAAACGACGCAGATGAGGTTTGAAGCCTTACTCTGGCTTGATGCCAGCCTGTTTTACCACGCGGTGCCATTTGGCGATGTCGTCGCGGATCACCGTCGCAAAGGCCTCCGGTGTACTGCCCACCGGGTCAACGCCGTCCTCGGCAAAGCGCTTGCGGATGGCGGGTTCACGCACGGCGCGCACCACTACTTCGTTGAGTTTCGCCACGATGTCACGCGGCGTACCCGCGGGCGCGAGCAGGCCATACCACTGGATCGACTCATACCCCGGCACGCCACTTTCGGCGATGGTCGGCACAGCAGGCAGGATTTGCGAGCGCTTGAGGCTGGTGACACCCAGCGCCCGCATGCGCCTACCACGAACGAATTGCGCGACCGAGATCATCGACCCCATCATCGCCACCGCGTGGCCGGCGATGACATCGATGTTAGCGGGACCGGCGCCTTTGTACGGAATATGGTTCATGCGAATGCCGCTCTCCGCCATGAAATATTCCATGGTCAAATGCAGGCTGCTGCCCACCCCGGACGATGCGTAGGTGATCTGTCCGGGCCGTGCCTTCGCCAACGTGATGAATTCCCTGACACTGAGCGCAGGCAGCGAAGGATGGGTGGTCAGCACATTGGGACTCGAGTTCACCAGCGACACCGGCGCAAAATCACGCACGGCGTCATACGCCATTTTTTTGACCATCGCCAGATTGACGCTAAGCGCGCTGCTGGCCATCAGCAAGGTGTAGCAGTCGGGCGCGCCGCGCGCCGCTATTTCGGTGCCGATCATGGTGGCGGCGCCGCCGCGGTTTTCGACGACAAACGGCTGGCCCAAATACTCGATCAAGCGCTGGTTGAGCGCGCGTGTGGTGATATCGGTGCCGCCACCGGGCGCGGACGGTACTATGATGCGCACGCTCTTGACCGGATACACTGTTTGCGCATGCGCAGGTGCGCCGGCAAGCAGTACGGGAACCAACAGAGTACGGAGGCGCATAAGCGAAAGAAGCGAAGCCCTGGAACTGGCGCTCAGTCGAGCCGCATATTCGCAGCCTTGATGACTTCGGCAAAGCGCTTGAAGTCATCCGCCATCAGCTGCGAAAACTGCTCCGGTGTCGACACCAACGGTTGCGAACCCCAGCCGGTGATTCTTGCCGTGATGTCCGGCAGCACAACAATGCGCGAGATTTCGGCCGCGAGTTTGTCGATGATCGGCTTGGGCGTACGGGCAGGCGCGAAAATTCCCTGCCAGGGCTGCAGACGGAATCCCGGCAAACCCGCCTCGGTAAACGTGGGCACCTGCGGCAACGCGGGAAAACGCGTCTCACCCCCGATGGCCAGCCCCTTGAGACGCTTGGATAGCAGATGCGGCAACGCCGAAACGACCACCGCGAAATGCATTTGCACCTGCCCGCCCATTAGATCAATCATCGCCTGGCCGCCACCCTTGTACGGCACATGCACGGTCTTGACACCAGTGAGCATGTTGAACAGCTCGGCGGCAACGTGATTCATGTTGCCATTGCCCGCCGATGCATAAGCGAGTTCACCGGGCCTGCTCTTTGCCAGTGCGATCAACTGCTTCAGGTTGGCCACCGGCAACGCGGGATGCACCACCAGTACATAATCACTGCGCTGCACGGTCGCGACCGGTGCAAAATCCTTCACGCTGTCATAGGGCAGGTTGCGCGTGAGCAACGCGTTGAGCACATGTGTACCGCCGCCGAGCAGAACCAACGTATGGCCATCCGGGCCGTGCGCGCGCGAGTGTTGCGAGCTCGCGCACATTTTTCACCGGCAGCGCCGGATGCACCACCAGAATAAATGGCGCCTCAGCGATGAGTGCAAGATAGGAAAAATCACGCAGCGTATCGAAAGGCATCTTCGCCTGAATCGACGGCGTGACCGCGTGTGTCGCCGGAACGGTCAGCAGGGTGTAACCATCGGGCGGCGATTTAGCCACCATTTCGGCGCCGATGTTGCCCGCAGCGCCTGGCCGGTTATCGACAATAAATTGCTGGCCGGTGTATTCGGAAAGTTTTTGCGCCACCATCCGGCCGAGAATATCCGTCGGCCCGCCCGGCGGATAGCCCACGATGATGCGGCCCGCTTTGGTGGGGAACGTCACAGATTTGGCCACAGGTTGCGCAACAGCCAGTGCGGGCACGAGCAGCGCCGCTGCGCCGGCTATTCTCAATGGATCGCACATCAACTCAATCGTCGCCGGCAGAAATCTTGAGATAACTCGAACGCCCGCCTTCGGCGGCAATGGTCGTGCCGGTCAGCATGCGCGAATCGTCGCTGGCAAGAAACACGCCGATGGAGGCGATGTGTTCCGGACCACCGGTCGAGAACGGATAATTTTTGTGCAGCACCTTGCGTTCACGCGCTGCAGCGCTGGTTTTTTCGGAAGTAGCCCATTCGGCATTTTCGTAACGCTTGATCTGGCGCTCGGTACGAACCGAGCCAGGCGCGATCGCATTGGCGCGAATATTGTAGGGCGCGTACTGCGCCGCCAGCGTTTGGGTGAACGACACAATGCCGCCCTTGCACGCGGCGTATGCGGGCTTTAACGACCCCACCAGGCCCATGTGCGACGACAGATTGATAATCACCCCGCCACCCGCCTTGATCATGTGCGGAATACCATGGCGGCAGCTCAAAAAGGGATGCAGCAAATTGAGATTCACCGTGCGATGCCATACATCCAAATCCATTTCGTGCACCGGCACGTCTTCCTGCAGCGAACCGCCGGCGCAGTTGAACAAAATGTCCAGCCGGCCGAAACGCGCAACAGTTGCCTCCATCGCGCGCCGCATACTGTCGTCGTCGGTGACATCAGTTTCGACGAACAGCGCCTCGCCGCCCGCTTCGCGAATTTCGCGTTCGGCAGCAGCACCGCTGTCGCGATTCAATTCAATCAGCATCACTTTCGCGCCCTCGGCCACGAAAGCCTTCGCGGTGGCGCGCGCTATGCCTGCACCCGCGCCAGTAAGAAACGCTACTTTGTCCTTGAGTTTTGCCATCATGCCTTCCCTTTAGGGTTATCGCTCGTCCTGAATATTGTCATCATGCATCACCTTGCCAGGCGCTAAGCGATC
>SYEN01000382.1 GCA_005800795.1 Burkholderiales bacterium
CGAGATCGTGGTATTTCACGGCCTGGGCGAGAAACACATTGCCGCGATTGCAAAGATTCAGTTGGCGCAGCTGGAAAAACGCCTGGCTGCGCTGGACATGCAGATCGATATCGGCGATGGGGCGCTGCGCGAACTGGCGGCGGCGGGGTTCGATCCGGTATATGGTGCGCGGCCGCTAAAGCGTGCAATACAGGCGCAAATCGAGAATCCGCTGGCAAAAGCAATACTCGAGGGCAAGTTCGCTGCCAAGGACACGGTGCGCGTGGATGTGAACAAGGTCGGTGTGTTCACTTTCGAGAAAGCCATGCTGCACTGAGCGAAGTGCACCGTGTGGCGGCGTGGTTTGACCATGGCGCGGGCGGGGCGGTAAGCTCACGCCATGAACATTCACCAGATACAGATGGCGTACAACGCGCACGAGGATCGCGTGCTGCTGCGTATTTTGTCCAGCGAGCGCGCCGAGTTTCGCTTCTGGCTGACGCGCCGTTACGTGAAGCTGCTGTGGCAGGTGCTGCTGAAACTGATTGAGCGCGATCCGGCGGCAGCGGTGCATGCCGATGAAAAAATTCGCCGTACCGTTGTCGGCTTTCAGCACGAGAACGTGGTGCGTGGCAGCGAATTCGCCAAACCCTTCGAGGATGGCCTGAACAGCCTGCCGCTGGGCGCAGCCCCCATTCTGTTGTCGCGCATATCCGGTAAACAGCCCGATGCCAAGCAGCCGCGTCAGCAGCAACTGAGTTTTCATCCCGAGCAGGGGCAGGGCATCGACCTTGGTGTGAATACCGAATTGCTGCATATGATTTCCAAATTGCTGCTGGATGCGGTTAAACAATCCGACTGGGATTTGAAGCTGGCGATGGACCCGGATGTGCTGCAACCCGCGCAGGCGCAAGCTGTGCCTCCTCATAAACTAAATTAAAAATGTCGATTAAAACAATAACTTACGTTTTATGCATTTTTGGAGCTGCGTCGATCATCGCCGGCACTGCGCCATATGCGGCGGCGCAGACTTATCCCGCGCGCGCGGTGCGCGTAATCATTCCGTTTTCGGCGGGCGGCGCGGCGGACGTACCGCTGCGCATCCTGGGCCAGCGCTTGTCGGACGTGTTCAAGCAACAGGTGGTGATCGAAAACCGGCCTGGTGCGGGTTCGACCATTGGCGCAGAAGCAGCCGCCAAGTCGGCACCCGACGGCTACAACCTGTTCATGATCAGCAACACGCATTTTGTCAGCGCGGCGCTTTACAAGAAACTCGCCTACGACGCGCTGAACGATTACACGCCGGTGACGCAGATTACCAATGCACCCAATGTGCTGGTGGTGCATCCGTCGCTGCCGGTGAAATCGGTGAAGGAGCTGATCGCGCTGGCCAAAGCGCGTCCCAATCAGATTGATTTTGCGTCGTCGGGCAACGGCAGCACGCAGCATCTCACGGGCGCGCTGTTCATCAAAATGGCCGGCATACAAATGACGCACGTGCCGTATCGCGGCAGCGGCCCTGCGACGGCGGATCTGCTGGCGGGTCAGGTGACAGTGGGATTTCCGGGCATCGCGGGCATGCTGCCATTCATCAAAGCGGGAAAACTGCGCGCACTGGGCGTCAGTGGCGGTAACCGTTCGCCGGAATTGGCCGATGTGCCCACCGTCGCCGAAGCCGGTGTGCCGGGCTATGAAATGGTGAGCTGGTTTGGTGTTGCCGCGCCGAAGGGCCTCGCGCGCGATATGCAATCGCGCCTGCACGGCGATTTGCTGCGCGTGCTTAAAAACCCGGATTTCCAGAAAAGCATGCGTGCGGCAGGGCAGGAGGTTGCGTTTCAGGACACGCCGGAGAAGTTCTACGAATTCATGAAGGTCGAGCAGGTGAAGTGGGCACGGGTGGTGGCGGATAGCGGGGCAAGAGTGGAGTAACCGCTTTGTCATTCCCGCGCAGGCGGGACACGATAACCGTGTCTCAAGTGACGCTGTGTTATGGGTTCCCGCCTGCGCGGGACCGACTGGGGAGTTACTACTCGGTTAGGCCTATTCGCCGTGCAGCAACTCCAAAATCGCCTCGCCATAGCGCTCCAGTTTCTTCGCGCCAATACCCGAAATCTGCGCCAGATCATCCAGCGTTTTTGGATTCGCCGCCGCGATGCCTGCCAAAGTGCTGTCATGAAAAATCACAAACGCAGGCACAGATTGCGATTGCGCTTCGACAAAGCGCCATGACTTGAGTTTGTCCATCAGAGCGGTATCGGCTGGCGACAGGCTGGCAGCCGCACCACTGCGCACCTTGGCTGTTTTTCCTTTGCGCACAGGGGTTACCCGGCGCATTTCAACGTTGATTGCACCTTTCAGCACGCCACGGCTGGCATCCGTCAATTGCAGCGCGCCGTAGGCTTCGTGATCGGGGCTGGCGTAACCCAGTGCCACCAGTTGCCGGAATACGTTGCGCCAGGTGGCTTCGTCCACGTCGGCGCCGATGCCGTACACCGTGAGCTTGTCGTGTCCCCATTGCGCGGTACGATCCGTGCTCTTGCCGCGCAGCACATCAATCAGGTGCACTGCGCCGAAGCGCTGGCCGCTACGGTAGATGCAAGATAGCGCCTTGCGTGCAGCATCAGTGGCGTCCCACGTCTGCGGCGGCTCCAGACAGTTGTCGCAGTTGCCGCAGGGTGTGCTCGCCTCGCCGAAGTAATCGAGCAGACGCACGCGGCGGCAGCCCGCGCTTTCGCACAGGCCAAGCAGGGCATCGAGTTTGGTGCGCAGCACGCGTTTAAACACCTCGCCGCCTTCGGACATGTCGATCATGCGTTGCTGCTGCACCACGTCGCCGAGGCCGTAGGCCATCCATGCATCGGCGGGTGCGCCGTCACGGCCCGCGCGGCCGGTTTCCTGATAGTAGCCTTC
>SYEN01000035.1 GCA_005800795.1 Burkholderiales bacterium
GACACGTATCTTGAAATCCTGCGCGCAGTGAAGCGCGCTGCGCCCGCCATTCATGTACACGCGTTTACGCCATTGGAGGTTACCCACGGCGCGCAAACGCTCGGCGTGCCCATTCGTGATTTTCTGTCGCACTTGGTCGATGCGGGCTTGAACAGCCTGCCGGGCACGGCGGCGGAAATCCTCGATGATGAGGTGCGGCAGGTGATCTGCGCCGACAAGGTCAACACGCAAGAGTGGCTGGGCGTGATGCAAACCGCGCACGAACTGGGCTTGCGTTCCACCGCGACAATCATGTTTGGTCATATGGAACAGCCACGCCACTGGGCGCGCCACTTGTTGCGCATACGCGCGTTGCAGGAGCAAACCGGCGGATTTACTGAATTCATTCCGCTGCCCTTTGTGCACATGGGTGCGCCGATGTATGTGAAGGGTCAGGCACGCAAGGGGCCGACTTCGCGCGAGGCGATTTTGATGCACGCGGTGGCGCGGCTGGTGCTGCACCCGGTGATCCAGAACATCCAGACGTCGTGGGTGAAAATGGGCCAAGATGGTGTGGCGGCGTGCTTGAATGCCGGCGTCAACGACCTCGGCGGCACCTTGATGAACGAAAGCATTTCGCGCGCGGCGGGCACGCAGCATGGGCAGGAGATGCTGCCCGCACGTATGGAGGCGATGATTCGCGCGGCAGGCCGCGTGCCGCAGCAGCGCACCACGTTGTATGGCGAGGCAGCCGCCGAGCGGCACGCCGTGGCACGCACGGCGGCGCCGCTTGTTGGCTTGCCCGCGAATTATCATGAACCCCGCGTCACTACTTAACGATTCAACGTCATGAACATCGGCATACTCGGCGGCACAGGCAAGGAAGGCAGCGGACTAGCCTATCGTTGGGCGCTGGCCGGCCACAACGTCACCATCGGCTCGCGTGACGCGGCCAGGGCAGCAGCAAGCGCAGCGGAACTCAATCAATTGCTCAATGGCAAAGCCACCGTGCGTGGCGGCGACAATGGCGCTGCCGCGGATGCGGACGTGATCGTGCTCACTGTGCCGTTTGCCGCACAATTGGCCTCTGCCGAAAGTGTCGCTACGAAGCTCGCCGGAAAAATTTTTGTCGACGTTACCGTTCCGCTAGCGCCGCCGAAGGTGGATCGCGTGCAGTTGCCCAATGGTGAATCCGCCGTCGTCGCGCTGCAACGCAAGCTCGGGCCGCAGGTCAAAGTGGTGTCGGCGTTTCAGAATGTATCCGCCACGCATTTGAAAGAACCGGGCCACACGGTTGACTGCGATGTGCTGGTGTGCGGCGACGATGCCGCTGCGCGCGAAGTGGTCGTCGGCCTTGCGCATGACGCAGGCCTCAACGCGTGGCACGCAGGTGTGCTGGCAAACTCGATCGCTGCAGAGGCGCTGACGTCGGTGTTGATTGCGATCAACAAGCGTTACAAGGTGGCCGGATCGGGGATTCGGATTACCGGCGTGCCGGCGAAGTAGCGCTTGACTGGTATGCCGCGAGAACTTCGCCTCACAGCACTAACCGGCATCCCTGAAATTGTTAGCGGCGCCGACCTTTGCGAGTTGCTGCGGGTTGCGGTGCGGCAAGCTGGTGTGCCTTTGCTGGCGGGCGACATCCTGGTGCTGGCGCAAAAAATCGTCTCCAAGTCCGAAGGCAGGCGGGTCGCACTTGCCGGCATTGCGCCATCAGCCCGCGCCTGCGAAATCGCCCGCAAAGCCAACAAGGACCCGCGCATTGTCGAACTCATCCTGCGCGAGTCGAAAAACATACTGCGCCTGAAACCCGGCATCATCATTGCCGAACACCGGCTCGGATTTATCATGGCCAATGCGGGTATTGATCAGTCAAACGTACCGGGCGCGGAGGATGCCGCGCTGTTGTTGCCTGAAGACCCGGATGCTTCCGCGCGCAAGCTACAAGCCGAGATCCGCCAGCAAACCGGTGTGGACGTCGGCGTGCTGATTATCGACAGTTTTGGGCGCGCCTGGCGCCATGGCGTGACCGGCACAGCCATCGGTGTCGCAGGCTTGCCGGCGCTGGTCGATATGCGCGGCGGCAAAGACCGTGAGGGGCGTGTGCTGAAGGTGACGCAGGTCGCCGCTGCCGATGAACTGGCCGCCGCCGCCTCGTTGGTGATGGGGCAGGCCGATGAGGGCACGCCGGCGGTGCTGGCGCGCGGGTTTCCGTATGCCTTGCGCAAAAGTTCTGTGCAGGAATTGCTGCGCCCGGCGCATGAGGACTTGTTTCGATGATCGTTGCGCTTGCGGGCGGTGTTGGCGGTGCGAAGCTCGCGGTGGGGCTGGCTGCCGTGTTGCCGCCGGAGCAACTCACCATCGTGGTCAACACCGGCGACGATTTTGAGCATATGGGTTTCACCATTTGCCCTGATCTCGATACGGTGATGTACACGCTGGCGCACGCCAACAACACCAAAACCGGCTGGGGACGTGCGGGCGAAGGTTGGCGCTTCATGCAGGAAATGCGGCGGCTGGGCGGGCCGGACTGGTTCCAGTTGGGCGACCGCGATCTGGCGGTGCACGTGCTGCGGCGCGAGGCGCTCGCGCGCGGGCAGGCGCTGTCACAAGTCACACGTGATCTTTGCGGGCGCTTCGGTATTCGCCACACCATCGTGCCGATGAGCGACACGCCGGTGCGCACGCGGGTAAAAACGGCGGCCGGTGAACTCGCATTTCAGGATTATTTCGTGCGTCTGCGCTGTGCGCCGCGCGTCAGCGGGTTTCGATTTGCCGGCGCACGCACGGCGCGCGTGCCGCCGGCACTTGCACGTGTGATGCGCGGGCGCGTGGACGCGGTGGTGCTGTGCCCGTCGAATCCGTATGTAAGCATCGCGCCGATTGCCGGCGTGCCGGCGATAGGCGCTTGGTTGCGTCAACGCAAGTTTCCGGTGATCGCGGTGTCGCCCATCATCGGCGGCGCAGCGGTCAAAGGCCCGGCGGCAAAAATGATGCGCGAACTGGGCGTAAAACCGGACGCGCTTTCGGTTGCGCGGCACTACGGAGCCGCTGTAGATTGCTGGGTCATCGACGAACAGGATGACGCGCTCGGGGGGGCCATAGAACGGTTGGGCAAACGTGTGGTGATCGCCCGCACGTTGATGAAGAACCGGCGCTTGAGCACCGCATTGGCACGGCGCGTGGTACGAGCAGCTCGCCAAAAAAAGAGTGAATAAAAACAATTACTTACATGTTATCGTGCCGCACCGCGGCGTGCAGGCGGGCAAGTCGCGGCTGGCCGCCGTGCTTGCCGATGCAGCGCGCGCACGGCTGAATCGCTGGTTACTGGATCGCACGCTGGCTGCCGTCGCAGCCTGGCTGGGCGATGCCGCGCGCTGCGTGGTGGTGAGTCCGTGCGAAGTCACGCTGGCGCTCGCGCGCAAGGCGGGCGCCACGGCATTGCCGGAGCAGCCCGCCACAGTCGCCACCGCGGATTTGAACACGGCGCTGGCGCAGGCGGCCGCGTACGCAACCGGGCAGGGCGCGTACCGCCTGCTGATCCTGCCGTGCGATCTGCCGCGCCTGACCGCCTCGGCGTTGCAGGCGCTGGATGCGGTGCCGGTTGCGGATGCCGACGTGGTCATCGCACCCGACCGCCATCATCAGGGCACCAATGCGCTCCTGGTGAATGCCGACGTGCGCGAATTTGCCTTCGGCGCGGACAGTTACGCGCGGCATCTGGCGCAGGGCAACGCGCGCGGTGTGCGCACGGTGGCGTGCGTGCACCCAGCGCTGGCGTTCGATCTCGATACAGCGGACGATTTTGCAGCGTGGTGCGCCAGTGACGACGCGCCGCGTGATTTTCTGGCAACGTTGCCACGCGTCGTGTCCCGCAACGCGGCTGCGGTGACTTCGCGCACGAAGTAAGGGCGACACAATGAACCGCCATGGTTTGTGCCTTACCGCCAAGCATTGATTTTTCAGGGTGATATGAAAACGTCCAATATCAAAGTTCCTCTCCGCGACGGCATCATGGGCGCGTATCTTGCCGTGCCCGACGATCCGCCCAAGGGCGGCATCGTCGCCATCATGGAAATCTGGGGCGTGAACGACACCATGCGCAAACACGCGCAGGAATTCGCCGAGGCGGGCTTTGTATGTCTGGTGCCCGATTTGTTCTGGCGGCAGGAGCCGGGCGTTGAGTTGTCGGATCGCAATCCGGAGGATGGCAAGAAGGCGTTCGATCTGTATTACGATTTCGATTACGACCTCGGCGTGCGTGACATGGAAGACACGGTCAAGTATGTCGCCGCCTTGCCGTAGTGCAACGGCAAGGCAGGTGCGGTGGGCTATTGCCTCGGTGGCAAGCTGTGTTATCTGCTGTGCTGCTGCACCGACATCGAATGCGCGGTGGCGTATTACGGCACCTACATCGAACACAATATCCGCGAGGTGAAAAATCTGCATCGCCCGTTCATGCTGCACATGGCGATGAAGGATCGTTGGGTGCAGGCGGAAGTCAACGAGTTGCTGGAGCGGAAACTGTCGCCGAATCCGCTGGTGACAATACATAAATACCCCGAAGCCGATCATGCGTTCGCGCGGCATGGCGGCAGGCCGTTTCGCCAGGACGATGCGGATCGCGCGCTGGCGCTGACGGTGGATTTTTTCAATAAACATCTCAAATAAAAAGGCACGCGAAATGAGCGGCGTAAAAGCAGGCATCATGGTCAGCAACCAGCAGTTCGAGACCGAGGACATGGTGAGCAAGCTGGAAGAGCAGATCGTCATGGTGCGGCTGGCGCGGGATCGCGGCTGGGATTCATACTTTGCGGGCCAGCATTATCTGAACGAGGGCGGTAATCAGGGCTTGCAGGTCGTGCCGTATCTGGCGCGGCTGGCCGCCGATGCGGGTGACATGACCATGGGTGTGGGGCTGCTGCTGGCGCCGCTGCACAATCCGGTCTACACGGCGGAAACCATTGCCACGCTGGACGTGATTTCGCGCGGCAACATGGTGTTCGGGGTGGGTCTGGGCTACCGCACGGTGGAATTCGAAGCCTTTGGCGTGCGCAAGGGGCAGCGCGTGCAGCGATTCGAGGAGTGCGTCGCCGTCGCCAAACGGCTGTGGACGGAAGACAAGGTGAGCTACGAAAGTGACACCTGCATTCTGCGCGATGCACATTTGTCGCTGCGCTGCGTGCAAAAACCGCATCCGCCGATCTGGTTCGCCGCCAAGCACGCCAACGCGATCCGCCGTGCGGCGCTGCTGGGCGATTGCCTCTATCACAGCCCCAAGGCCACGTTCGCCACACACAAAGAGCGCTTGAAGCTCTATAAGGAAGAACTGGCGAAACTTGGCAAACCGCTGCCGAAAGAGAACCCCTGCCGTATCGAGATTTATTGTGCGAAGGATCGTGCTGCCGCCATGAAGCTCGCCGGGCCGTATATTTCCGAGAAGTACAAGGCCTACGCCAAGTGGGAAAGCGACAAGGCCATGCCGGACCACGAGCGCATCAACAAATCCTTTGAAGAACTGATGCAGGATCGTTTCGTGATCGGCTCGCCGGAGGATTGCTGGAACCAGCTTGAGCCTTACATCAAGGAGCTGGGCATTACCCACTTCGTGTTTCGCACGCATTTTCTGGGCATGCCGCTGTCGAGTGCGCTTGCCAGCATGCGGTTGATGTCGGAAGAGTTGATCCCGGCGCTGCACAAAGCCACGCCCACACCGCTGGATCAGATTGCCTGAAAACGAGGAAGCGCAGCATGGAATTCGGTCTCACCTGGGCCAAGCTCGACGAAATGCAGTATGTGACGGGAGCCGAAAAGCTCGGCTTCACGCACTTATGGACGACCGACAGCCCGTTGATCCGCTCCGATGCGTTTGTATTTTTGACAGCCGCTGCGCTGCAAACCAAAACCATGAAGCTGGGCATGGGGGTGGCGGTACCCGGCCTGCGCCTTGCGCCGACGTTGGCAGGCGGCATGGCCACGTTGAACGCGGTCGCGCCGGGTCGCGTGTTCGTGGCGCTGGGCACCGGCAATACCGGCATGCGGCTGCTGGGCAGAAAGCCGATGACGCTAAAACGGTTTGAGGCTTACGCGCGTACTGTGCGCAATCTGCTCGACGGCAAAGATGCCGAGTACGAACACGAGGGTGAAAAACACAACATACGTTTCATGCTCACGGAGAAGGGCTATCGCAATGTGAGCGACCGGATTCCCATGTATCTCGCCGGGTATGGGCCCAAGGCGCAAGCGCTGGCGGGGGAAATTGCCGATGGGCTGACGTCGAACATTCCGCGCGGCGGTTCGCTCGATCAGATCCTGGCGAACGTCAACAAGGGCCTCACAAAAAGCGGCCGCTCACTGGATCGTTCATCGGCCAGCTTTCACCTCTCGATACGTGTCAACTTTGCCGTACTCGATCCCGGTGAGCCGGTGGATTCGGATCGCATCGTCAATGAATTCGGTCCCGCGATTACCACGTCAATTCATTCCAGCATGGATCGTCATCTGGAATACGGCGAAGACCCGCCGGAGTTTCTGCGCCCGATCTGGAAGGATTATCTGGGATTTCACATGGCGCGCCCTGCCGCCGAACGCCAGAAAATGATGCACCAGAGTCACAACGCGTATGTTGCGCCGGACGAGCGGCGTTTCGTGACCCCTGAAGTCATCAAGCGCTTTTGCGTTGTTGGCCAGCCCGCCGAAGTGCTGGAGCAGGTACGTGAACTGGAGCGCCGGGGCGTGCGGCAGCTGATGTGCAACTTTCCGCTGCAGCGCGGCTATCAGATGGTGCGCGACTACGCCAAGCATATCATCCAGAGGGTGTAAAAATATCCGAATAAATCAAATAGTTACACTCGTATCCCAAATCGTAGTCATTGGCGAGAGCATCCCCATGCTTTTCACCAGCACCATCTCTGCGGCACCGCCTATCAAATGCCGCAAGGTGCGTAGGATTGCCACCTCCAGCGGTTCACGTCAGCGCGCCATGCCAGAGGCGGCGGCGGTGGCGTCAATCTCGCACCACGGAGATAGCCCGAAAAAAGCAGCGCAACCATCGGGATTGCTACTCTTAGATGCTGTATTTAACCCTGTGCGCTTACGCACAGGCTGCAAGCGCCCTGTAACACCGCCGTCCCTTGTCCGGCGTATCATGATCGGGTATTCAATTTTCACGGAGGCCATCATGGGTACGCTGCGCATTGCGGGAAAAATCAGCCTCGGGCAGTTCTGGCCCAAGGGCGCCGTCGGCAATAGTCAGGGCTCTGACGCGGATACCGTCAAGGTGGTTGTCGACAAGAGTCGTATCCTCTTCAACGGCCAATCGAGTACGGCGCTGGGCAGCGCCTACGCGATAGACAAAGGCAAGAAAAAGGCGGTCATCAATACCAAGGGCGAAATCAACGTCCGCTTGCAAGGCGTGGATGCGCCGGAATTGCATTACCCCACTACTGTTTCCAAACAGATTGCTCAGGCGCCCAATGGCCATTTCCGCCAGGCGTGGGGTGAGTCAGCATCCAAGGCGCTGGCGGCTTTTTTAAGGAGGAAATTTGGCAACGGGCCGCTGGCGTGCGAAGTGGTTTCGCAGAATATCGGCAAGCCCAACGATATCTGCGATTCGCACGGTCGCGTGGTGGGTAACGTAGTGGTCAAGGGCCTGGACGTGAATCTCTGGCTGCTCGATAACGGCTGGGCGTTTCCCACGTTCTACGAAAGCATGTTGAAGGATGAGATCGAGGAAGCGACTGCGCGTGCGCAGCAGGCCAAAGCCCAGGGTCTGCGTATCTGGAAGGACTATCAGTCCACTGCGTTCTTCGACGCGTAAATGCATTTCAGCAGAACGGACAGCGGCGCCAGTGATAAAGGCCCGGTGCTCCTGCCCAAATTGTTCCGGCGCTGTGCGGCGTCGTACGTGACCCATGGTTCGCTGCAAAATTTATTGGCGGACATTCGCGCCTCCAGGTCGGACAAATTTGTGCGGACCAGCGATTTTCTGAAAGGCGGTGTTGCCTTCAAGCAGTGGGGCAATGCCCAGGGCGGCGCCGTACGCGCGGCTGCTTCAGGCAAGGTCAAGCTGGCGCTGGCGCCGTGGGAGTTTGTGTTGAAAGAGGAGCCGTCAACCCTGTACCGCGATATTGGCGGCCAGCGGCGCGAGATTACCGCCTTCTGAGTTGACCAAGGGCGTTCGGCAGCCAAAAATTACAGCTGCCGAAATTATAAAAACCAATAAAAACAAATAGTTACGATTATTCGCAACACGGTTCGGCCGGCGTTTTTCGGCCCAGCGCGCGTTGCCGCAACCGACGGGTGCTCAGGTAAAAAACTCCACCTTCGCCTCGCGGAACCACAAGAAATTTGCGGGTGCTGCGGAAATGGGCCCATTGATGGCGAAGATGGCCACTTCAAATTTGTCGCCTGCAGAAACAACCTCGTCGCCGAGCAACAGCCGGTTGGGCATGTTGAAGCCCTGAATCGTGGCCGGGCTGGGCCGGCCTGCGGTACGCGGCAACGCGCCGTTTATCCACACTTCCGCGTAGTCGTCGACATTGACGCGCAGTACTGCTTTGGAGCCGGCGGTATCGAAGCCCAGCGCGCTCTTGGGGATCGTCAACAGGGTGCGAAACCAGAAGAACGACACCAGACCGCCGCCGCGCCGGCCGCCAAGGTCGGTGGCAGGCACCTGCTCCCATTGGGAGTCATCGAAGCCCAGAATCTCGGCGTGCGGTTCGACATCGTAGGTGGTTTTGTATTCAGGCCGCGAATCACTCAGCGCCGGGCATTCGACGAGCTTTGCCTCTTTCGCCCGCCACGCGGCGCCGAACGCGGCTGATCCGGCATCGGTCATCAGATCGACCACATGCACCGGCGGTAGCTGGGGCGCAAGCGAAATTTGCGGTTGCAGCAGCGGCGCAATCGCCGGTGGCATCGATTTTGTGGCGCGAATGTAGGGTGGCATGACGAATTCCTTTCAGTTGGCCACCCTGCCCTGCGTAGCGGCGCGGTGGCGTGCTTTAGCTGCGATTACTGGTTGGCGGGCGGCGCTTAATGCTTTGCCGGATGCGCTTTGCGTATCGTCGGCGAGACCACGCGGTCGGATATATGGAAATCCCATATGGCTGCACCGCCCTTTTTGGCGAATTCGTCCACCCGTTTGGGTAGTTCGTCGATGCTGGTAAAGGTTTTCCCTTCGATCCCGAAGCCACGCGCGATGGCGGCAAAGTCCGGACGGCCGAATACCGATCCGGTGTCGGGCAAGCCTTCCGAGCGCAACTTGTGTACTTCTGAGCCATAGGCGCCGTCGTTGAGCAGCACGATCAGTATGTTCAGCCCGTGGCGCTTGATGGTTTCCAGCTCCTGAATGTGCATGATGAGGCTGCCGTCGCCATCAAACAGCACCACGGTTTTGTCGGGCCGGGCAGCCGCCACACCCATGGCGAATGAGGTGCCGTTACCGATGGCGCCGAATTCGCGGATGGTGAGAAAGTGCTCCTGCGGGCGCGACGGCATTTGCGCGAAAAACCACGAGCAGTGGCCTCCGGAGTTCACCAGTTCCCAATCCTTGGGCAACGTTTTTTCCAGCGTGGCGATAACCTGACGCGGATCGAGCAGATCGGGCTCGACCTCGAACACATGGTTGTCGGCCTTGGTGTCGCGAATGCGCGTGGCCATGGCGTCGCTACGCCACTTGTTGCTGCGTTCCGGGACCGCGGCGGTCAGCGCCTCCACTCCCAGCCGCGCATCGGCGCGCAGATGATTGCGCGCGACCTCTTGGCCCTGAGCCACGGCGACCGGGTCGATGTCGATATGCAGCATCTTCGCGTTGCGCCACAACTGCCCACCGCCGCCGGCGTGGAATGCCAGCGAGCCGCCGACGACAATCACCAGATCAGCCTGCGCTATGTATTCGAGCCCCACTTCGGTCGAGAAACTGCCGGAAATGCCTATGCAGTACGGGTCATCATGAAACAAGCCGCGAGCAGGCAGCGATGTGGTGAGCAGCGCGCCAGTCTTTGCCGCCAGTGCACGACAGGCAGGTGCGGCCTTGGCCGCGACGGCGCCAAGGCCGGCGAAGATCACAATACGCAGAGAGCCTGCAACCAGCTTTGCCGCTTGCGCCACGTCGTCGGGATGCGCCGGTATGGGTGACAACTTCGGCAGCAGTTGCTGCGAAGGCGTCGGCAGATTTTCTGGCCCGGCCCACGGGCGCTCCTGCAAATCAAACGGGATGCCCAGCACAACAGGGCGCTTTTCGCGCCGCGCCTGCAGGAAGGCATCACGTATCGCCACCGGCATGCGCTCCGGCAAGTGCAGCGGGTGATAGGCGGCGCCCGTCGCCTCAATGATGGGCCCCTGATTGAGCATCTGGTTGTACCAGCCCATTTTGATCGGCGATTCCCCTGCGAACACGACCATCGGCAAGTGTGCGCGCACGGCGGCCGGCAGCGCGGTGATCAGCTGCGTAACCCCCGGCCCGCACGTCACCGTGGCCACACCCACGTCGCCGGTCTTGCGCGCGTAAGCCATCGCTGCTGCGGCAGCACAATGTTCGTGCCGCACATAGATCATGCGGCAGCCCTGCGACGCGAGCTTCGACGCCCAGTTCATGTTGGCATCGCCCATCAGCGTGAAACAGGTTGTCACGCCTTCCTGGATGAAAGATTTGGCCAGAACATCATAGACGTGGAGTTTGGAGTCGGTGGTCATGGTTGGGCTTTCGATTAATGAGATTGCTCCCATACGGGAGAAAAAACGCATGCAAAATGAACAATGCCTTGCGGCGGTCTAAACCTTCGCCTCTGCCTTGCGCACGGGCTTGGCTCGCGCCGCCTTGCGTGCCAGCAGGCGCGTAAAGTTCGACATCGACATCAAGTGGGCGTAAACGCGTGGCAGCACGCCGTTGGCGACCAGTTCCTTGAGTTTTTCGGCAGGCAGTTCGGTGACTTTTTGCTCGGCTACGCGGAACATGCCGGCCAAAGTGAACGGGTCGCCCTGGTGCGGCTTCGCCTGCATGGTGAAGGGTTCCAGCAGGCCCAGTTCGATGACGATCTTGCACAGGGCTTCGGTGCGTGCGAGGTCGGCCTCGAATTCAAACAGCAACTTGCGCATGTTATCCCATACCGGCAGCGGCTCGCCTTTGGCGTCGTAGAGCGCGTCGCCCTTGGTGCTGATGGCGCGTTTTTCCACGCAGGCGATGCGTTCGGATTGTTCCTGTCCGCTGACATTCACGCGTGTCATGCAGAAGGGGTAGCGGCGTACGTAGGCCGGCACGTAGGCATTGCGATCCCAGGTGAGGTCAGGCGCAACGAAGAGATTCTGCTGCTGCTCCAAGCCCACCACCGCCATCGCCACGGCGGTCTTGCCCTGATCGCCACTGACAAACACCACCGGGTAGTCATGGCACGCGAGGCTGAATTCGGTATACGACAGCGGAATCACCATCATGCCGCGAAACACGGGCGGCAATTTGTTCTCGGCGGGCAGCACCACGTGGTGCTCCTTGGTGAGCGGAATGACTTCCTGGTAGCCGTAAGGCGGGGTGATATCCATGACAGACTTTCGCAAGAGAATAGCAAGCGATTATACGGCGTGCGGGCAGACATAAAAAACATCAATTAAAACACATACTTAATAAAATATTTCAGCTTAGGGGCTTTTTGTAACAGCACTGTCATATTCGGCCACTACACTGATGCATCGTGATAGCTACCGCCTCTTTTTGACAAGGAACGAACCATGCTGAAATCACTTAGATTCGCTGCTGCCGTGCTGGTCACCGCAGTTTCTGCTACAGCCTTGGCACAGGAAATCACTGGCGCTGGCGCGACCTTCCCCGCCCCCATCTACGCCAAGTGGGCGGAAGCCTATCAGAAGGCCACCGGCGTAAAGATGAACTATCAATCCATCGGTTCCAGTGGTGGTATACGTCAGATTACTGCGAAGACCGTGGATTTTGGCGCTACCGACGCCCCCTTAAGCCAGGCGCAACTGGACAAGGAAGGCTTAATCCAGTTTCCGGCTGTCATCGGTGGCGTGGTCCCGGTAGTGAATCTGCCGGGCGTCAAACCGGGTGAAATGCGCCTCAACGGCCAGGTGCTCGGCGACATCTTCATGGGCAAGATTACCAAGTGGAACGACAAGGCCATTGCCGACCTGAATCCAGGGCTGAAACTGCCGGCTCAGGATATCGCCCCGGTACGGCGCGCAGATGGCTCGGGCACCACCTTTATATTCACCAACTACCTGTCCAAGGTCAACGCTGACTGGAAAGCGAAAGTCGGAGAAGGCCAAGCGGTGCAATGGCCCATTGGCATGGGCGGCAGGGGCAACGAGGGTGTGTCAGCGTTCGTGCAGCGACTACCCGGCGCGATTGGCTACGTGGAATATGCCTATGCCAAACAAAACAAGCTCACGCATACGCTGCTACGGAACGCCGATGGACAGTGGGTAGGCCCTGATGACGACACCTTCAAGGCAGCCGCCGCCGGGGCGGATTGGGGGAAGGAAGCTTTTGGCGCCATTCTGACCGAACAGCGTGGCAAGGAAAGTTGGCCGCTAACCGGCGCTACATTTATCCTGCTGCATAAAGTTCCCGCCAAGCCTCAACAGTCCGCAGAGGTAATGAAGTTTTTTGACTGGTCTTATGCAAACGGCGCCAAAATGGCGGCGGAACTGGACTATGTACCGTTGCCGGATACCCTCATCAAACAGATACGTGGCGCGTGGGCTGCGCAAGTCAAGGACGCGGGTGGCAAGGTGCTTTGGCCTGCCAAATAATTCCGTTAAATGTGCGGCAGCAAACAGTTTTAACGCCATGAGCCGGCCTGACCCGCCGGCCCCCCTTGTTTTTTGTGCTGACAGCCATGACACTTAGTGATCCCAACGCCGCAATGGCTGCAGAGGTACCTTCGGGCATGGCCATCGAACCAGTAGTACGCAAAAAGCCTTCGCAATGGGGCGATTTCATATTCGCCAATATGACGCGCGCCTTCGCGGTTCTCGCTTTGGCGTCGCTCGCCGGTATCATCGTCTCGCTATGCTATGGCGCATGGCCGTCGATCCAAAAATTCGGCTTGCCGTTTCTTTGGACGCCGGACTGGAATCCGCCGGTTGCCAAATTCGGTGCGCTGATACCGATCTACGGTACCTTGGTAACCTCATTTATTGCTTTGGTGATTGCGGTGCCTGTTTCATTCGGCATCGCGATCTTTCTGACCGAGCTATCTCCGCCGTGGTTGCGCCGCCCGTTGGGCACCGCGATAGAGCTGCTGGCTGCCATCCCCAGCATAGTCTATGGCATGTGGGGCTTGCTGGTATTCGCGCCGATCTTCGCCAAGTACATTCAGCCCGCGCTCAAATCCACTTTTGGACACATTCCCCTGATCGGCAAGCTGTTTGAAGGCCCCACCATCGGTGTAGGGCTGTTGTCGGCCGGCATTATCCTCGCGATCATGATCATTCCCTTCATCGCCTCCGTGATGCGTGACGTATTCGAAATTACGCCACAGATGATCAAGGAGTCCGCCTACGGCGTCGGCGCCACGACATGGGAGGTGGTGTGGAACGTGGTGTTGCCATATACCAAGGCCGGTGTCATCGGCGGCATCATCCTCGGATTGGGCCGCGCGCTGGGTGAAAC
>SYEN01000383.1 GCA_005800795.1 Burkholderiales bacterium
CCGCGTTTAGCACCAGATCAAATCCCCCTGGCAACAGGTCCACCAACGCCGCACTGTCGACACCTTCACGACCGATGGCACGGAATTTCAGCCGCACCTCGATTTCGTCACCCACCTTCACCGATTTCACCGGATTGCCTTTGGCATCCACATACTCGCGCAGAATTTCAAGGCCGTTCTTGATTTCCTTCTCCGGCAGGCCGCGCTCGAATCCGGTTTGCTCGACCACGTAATACGCGGGCAGATTCGCCTTATTGAAAAATTGCAGCTTGGCCGCATCCACCGAGAAGCTGGCACGGGGCACGGCATTCGGCGGCAACGTCAGTGCGCGCGGGGTGTTATTGCGCAGCACTTCGGCGGCGGCCAACGTTCCCGGCGGCAGCTTTTCGCCCGCTGTCGCCATGGCATCAAACGCCAGAATCGCGTTGCCGGCAGAGTGCGTGTTGTAGCCGCCTGCGGCAATGTCCTTAACCATGCTTTCAATCACGCCCGGCGCAACCTTCGATAGCCGCTCGGGAAAGTGGCGTGCCAGAATATCCAGCAACTTGCCGTTGGCTGTCAGCGTGTCGATATAAACACCGCCATCGTTCGGGCGCTTTTCAAACACCACACCCGCGATCAACTGATCCGCCAGCCGCTGTTGTTTCATCAACTGATAACTCGCCGCGAGATACGCCGTGGCAATATCTTGCGCGTAAACTTTGACGTGATTCGTCTCCAGGCGCTTTTGCACTGCCGCCGCAAAATTGGTCGTAACGATGCCCTGCCGCGTCAGCACGTAGATGGCATAGGCGCGCGTGCGCTCATCCGCCAAGGAACCGCCATCGTTGCTGGCATTACTGGCGACGGATCGTAAGTAATTGTTTCCATTGACTATTATGTCGTTGGGCACAGTGCGGCCACGCTCACGCGCTTCGATCAAAAAGTGCATGGCGTAGACCGACACATAATCCACCACGTGCGCGTTCGCGGCCCACAAGCCAAACGCGCCTTCGCCATTTTGCCGGCCACGCAGCACGTTGATCAGATCATCGAGCGATTTGTAATCCTTCGATTTCACGTAGCCGAACTCCGGGCGACTGCCCAGGATCAGAGCGGGCAAGCCCATGCTCACCAGTTGCTCGGTGCAGGAATACTGGAAGCCTTGCAGATACGCCGTCAACCCATGCGCCAGCGCCAGCGGCACATGGGAAATACTCGCCTCCAGCTTGCGGTAATGCGGATACAAAGTGCGCGTAACGGGCGCTTCGGCTGTTCCATTCCGCACCGTCCCCGCGGTCAGCGCCGTAATGTACGGCTGCGCAGGACGCACGCTGATACTCGTTCCCAGCTTCGCACTCTTGTTCATGCCGGCCGCGCTGAAGCTCAGCGTCCCTGCTCCCAACTCATCCTTTACGCGCACCTTGAAGCTGGTAACGCCTTCGCGCAATTCGCCGACTCTGAGGGTGTTGCTCGCGGCACCGACGATTTCCAGATGCGGCGAAGCCGCAAGCGTTACCGAAATCTGCGCATCCGCGCCCGAACCTGCCACGTTGTTCGCCACGCCGACACTGACATCAAATTCATCGCCTGGCGTCACCGTCAGCGGTGCATTGGGCGACAACACAAAGTCGCCACGCGACAGCGTTTTCTTCTCGAACACGCCGATGGAATCCTCGTTCACTGCCACCGCCATCACCCGCAGCGTACCATTAAAGGTTTCCGGCACCTGCCAGGTGAGTTCACGTTCCTGCGGGCCGCTTTCGACAATACCCGACCAGTACGCCGCCGGTTTGTCGGTCTTGCGTTTGAACGGATTCAGATGTTTGCCCAGCGCGCCGTCGCCGTCACCGCCGGGCGCGGCAGCGGACATGAAGCGTTTGAATTCCGGCAGAATCAGATCAAGGATCTGGAAAGTCTTGACCTCCAGCGCGCGCTTCTGAAAAAAGAAACCCAGCGGATCAGCCGTCTTGTAGCGCGCCACTTGCAGAATGCCCTCATCCACCGCAAACGCGACGATACGCGACGGCTGATTGGTCGAATGTTTGAACTTGATGGTGTCACCCGGCTTCACCAGATCAGGTGCTTTTACCGTTGCTTTAAGTTTGCGGCGGTCGAGATTCACCGAGAACGGCTGCACGCCGTATGCCAAGGGACTGGCATAAATCTCGTCCAACCCCGCATCACGAATAAACGTCACCGTCACATAACCATTGCCCTCGAAATCCTTGGGCAGCGTGATTTTCTGCGTCGAGGCCGTGGTCTTGCTGGTGAACCAGGTGTGCGCATACACGCGGTCGCGCTCGATGGTTATGAGGCCTGAGCCGACATACGGCGCCTGTATCGATAACTCGATGTCTTCGCCCGCCGCGAAATCCTTTTTACTGAGTTTCACCTGCAACTCGGCATTTTTCTCCAGTGACCGCGTGAGGTTCGCCGCACCTGCCACCTCATACGACACGCGCGCCAAGTCCTGCCCCGCCGCATCGCGCACGACGTAGGCGTAACTGCCCGGCGCGTCCGTCGCAAGTGCAACCTTCGCACCCGCCGCCGCAATGGTGAACGGTTTTTCGTCGAGTTGAATGCGCTTTTCACGCGATTCATATTTGTAAGTATTGTTGGCCTGTTTGGTCAGCACCGACACGAACTTGCGCTCGAAGTGAATCAGCTTCAAATCTTTCGCATCGGTTTTTGCGGTCTTGGAGTCAATGGCAATCAACTCCACACTACGTTTGCTGGCGCGCGACACGTAATTCAAATCGCCGTCGGCCTTGTAGCCAACGAGGAACTGCTGATGGGATACGAAAGTCGCTGATTCGGCCGACACCCCGCGCCCGCCATCGGCCTCGAAGCCCTGCGCCACCAAGTGCAGGCGATAAGTCGCCCGGGCAAAGCGCGCAAGGTTAAGATCAAATTCCGCCTCACCCTTGTCGTTGGTTTTGGCCTCGGGTAACGGCTCCGAAACGCCGTCCTTCTTGCTATCGTATTGCGCATCGTAAAACTGATAATCGCGCCACTTCGCAAAGGTCATCAACGCAGGCTGCAAGGTCATGGTCGCCGTCACACGCCGTGCTTCGGCGGGCGTGCCGAACAGATTTTGCAGCGAGATGTTCGCCTTCAAGTCCTGCGGCGTCACCCAGCCCTCGATGGATTCCCGCGTGAAGCGCGCGCTCATTTTCAGCCGGTCGGGCATGAATTCCTGCACCCTCACCGTCACCGAACCCAACTGGCTGTCGCGCTGACCGTCTTTGACGATGTAAAGCGATACGGTGTAATCCCCCGTGGGCGAAGTGTCCTGCGTGGCATGGCGCACTTCCTCAAAACCGCTAGCCGACAGTTTAATCTTGTCCTTGCGCAGCACCAGCCCGCGGGCATCGGTCAGCTCATATTCCAGGGGCGCGCCCGAGATGCGGCTGGCCCAGTCAGCGGCCTTGACGATCATGCCGATGCGAATTTCCTCGCCAGGCCGGTAAATACCGCGATCCGAAAACAGAAATGCCGACAGCTTGCCCGCATCCGCGCTGCTGTTCACGCCGCCGACATCGAAGCGCGAAAAGTCGATCACGCGGTCGCTGCGCTCATACGGCAGAAACGAGGTATCGCCCGCCTTGCGCGCGACATACACCGAGGGCGCTTTCTCACGCGTGAAGCCCGCGAAGTCCGGTAATCGTGCGCGCCCGCCCGCATCGGTGGTTTGCGAGGCAATCACCTGCCCATTGCGGCCCGGCACTTCAATCGCCGTGCCCGCCACTGGCTGACCTGTCGCAATGGATTGCACGAACACATCCTGCGAGCCATCAATGGCGCGCTTGACCACCATGCCCAGATCGGTGACCACGATCAAACGTTTATCGACCGCGCCCGTGGTACGCTTGTTTTTCTGGTCGTAGCTTTCCACCTTGACGAAAAAAATACCGCGCCGCCCCCCCTCCCCATCTAAATACTTGCCTAAATCGAGTGCCAGATAATTCGGCTTACCCGGCTCGGCGGGGGGCGCGTCTTCAATTTGCGTGTAGCGCTCAGCCAGATTGTCGTCGTCAAAACCCTTGTCGAAATTCGGTTTGGCAAAGCCGCCGTCGGACATGGTGACCAGATGCTGCAACTGCTGCGGCAGCAAGCGGCCGATTTCATAGCGTATGCCTTCCACATCGCGCACCAGCACTGCAAGTTTCTTTTCGCCCGACAGCGCCAGCAACGCTCCCTGCGACGCAATGCGCAACTGGCGCGGATAGCGCTGCACCCGCAGGATGCCGTCACGCTCCTTTTCCATCATGTAGCCGCCGAAGGACTTCATGCCCTTCTCGACCTTTACATACACATAGCGGCCAGCTTCGGCGCTGTACTTGAAACCGTGCTGCTGCACATGTTCGCGCTCGGCAGGCACGGCTTCGAGCTTTAACGGCTCGGCTTGTGCAAGCACTTCCGGGCCGATCTGCTGCGGATTGTTCCAGACGAACGGCTGCTTGCGTTCCTCCGGCTTGATGTTCGGATGATGCAGCGGCAGCACCTACGCGCGCACCTTGCCCGCGATTTCCTTCTCGTGCGTGTCGGCTGACATGGCCACCATCAGAATGCGATCCGGTTCCAGCCGTTCGTTTTCCGCCAGCGTCAGCGACATGCCCTGCAACGCCAAACTGTAAAGCCCAGGCACGGTAACCGATTGTTTGACCGGCACCGTGATGCCATTGCCCCCACGCGACGATCTCGCACCGGCTTCGATGGTGACGGCGATTTTCACCGGGTGCGGCGGAATCGGCATCGGCTCGGAATGGATGTACGCGTTGGCCTTGAATCTGTCGTAAGTCACCTTGAATTTCTTGTCTGCGGCACCCAGGCCCAGAATCACGCCGTCCTTGCCCTCCTCGCGCAGCACGATGCGCTTTTCGAAATCGGCCGTGTCCACCGGGTGCGTAAAGTTCACCGTGGCGACGATTTTCTTCGATGCGGGATCCGCCGGGTCCTGGTAAAACTGCACCTCAGCAATTTTCGCCACGAAGGGCGCCGTGGTGAATTTCACGCGATAGTCTTTCAGCCGCACCTGCTCGGCGAACAGGCCCTTTTTCGCCAGCGTCACCACGACCTCGGTGCCTACAGGCCAGTCGGTTTTGGGCGTCAGTGTGAGCGTGCGGTCGTCTGTCCACCGCCAAGTACCGTCGATGCGCGGCTCGACCGAGATGCCGGCCGTCACATCCTTG
This sequence comes from Burkholderiales bacterium, assembly GCA_005800795.1. Classification (GTDB taxonomy): domain Bacteria; phylum Pseudomonadota; class Gammaproteobacteria; order Burkholderiales; family SG8-41; genus UBA5216. Next base: position 5,175 of record SYEN01000383.1, read on the forward strand.
CCTGCGCCCGCGAGTGTTGCCGCCGATTCACTGAATTTGATCAACAACGGTTCGGGCTTGGCGTCGGGCTGTTCCACCGGCGTCGGGTCGGGCGTGACGACTTCGATCGTGACTTCCAGCGGTTTGGGCAACCGGTCGTACCACACCTTACCCGCCACCCCGCCGGCGATGAGCGCCAAGCCCATGCCGCCCACCATCGCTGCGCGCCTTACATCCGTTCGCACCCAGCTTGCCAGCGCCAACGCGAGGAATCCAGCCGCGTTGGCCAAACCGCGCAGCCAGCCGGGCGCCTGCCACTGCACATCGCCGATCAGGGGCCGCAGCAAGCGCTTCAGCAAACCGGGCTGGGAGGAGAGGTTGTCGGCGACGCGCATGGCAGATCCTTTATAACTACTTATTTTTATTGATGTTTTTAGGACGCCGGCTCCGGCGCAGTGGCGCTTGCATTACGCCCGGCAAACACCGCGTTCCAGTTCACCCGCGCGGTAACCTGCATCAGCACGAACAGTGTTGCAATGGCACCGATGGTGATCGCCAAACCGGTCAATCCCTTAAAGAAAAACGCATACGAGAACAATACCAGATAGACCAGCTGCGCTGTACCGGCGGCAAGAAAGGCAAACGCCGCGCCGAACACGATGCGCAGATAACTGATGGTGAGCAGCATCGACACCGCCGCCGCGATCCCGAACGCCACATGTATCGACACCTGGTCGGCAAGATACGCAAACAGCAGATGAAATGCGAAGAACGCCGCCGCGACGAAGAAAAAGTGCATCGGATGAATATCAACATTACGCACCACGCCAATGGTCAGCAGCACCACGATGAAGAAAAACAGCGACACCGGTGCGAACAACGATATCTGGCTGGCGAGCGGGCCGGGTTGCAACTTTTCGGGCATGGCCATGGCGATGTTCACCCCGGAGACCAGACGGCGATATTCCCATGTCAGCGCCCAGCCGTTCTCAATCCGTTGCTTGGCCGTGGGGGAAATCGCCTCGTCCGGAAAATCAATCGCGTTGAAATCCGTACGCATCGCGAGCTTGAAATTTTTGACCTCAGCCACGCCACTGCCGAATTTGTAGGCCCAGCGATCCAGCCCCTGACTACGGTAGCCCACGCGCAGCGTGACCCGTTCACCGGGCGCGAGACGTGTCCAGCCGGTGATCTTGCCCTCGCCCGGCGCGGGCGGTGACAGCCACTGCGCGCCTACCAACTCAAAGCGCAGGTCGTCGAACACAGCGCGCTCGGCTGGAAACGGTAATGCCACTTTGATGTCTCGCGGCACGTTCTCCAGGTTGGCAAACTCGTAAGTCGCAGCGAACGTCACGCCATACGTGGCGTACCACAGCAAACCTTTTTACCGGTGATTGAGCTTGAGATCGACCTTGATGTCGCTCGAATCCAGAACGACGGGACGAACTATTACGTCATCAACGAATTTTTCTACCTTGTTGCCATTCTCGACGCTTTCCACCTTGCGGCGGATTTTCTCCTCGGTACTGATGTGTGGCGGCAACTGCGCCTGCGGCGCCCCCCACAATTGCGACACGCGCGATTTCAAACTTGAATCTGCCGAATGGGTGCGGGTGGATGTGGCGCCGGCCAATATCATCCAGGCCACGGAAACACCGCCGAAGATGAATCCAATGGCGAAAAGGCGTTTGATCATGACACCACCGCCGCCAGAAAGGCCACCACGCCCGACAATAGCGCCGCGCCAGCCACGCCTGCGATCAGCGCCTGCAAGGTCAGCCATAACATGTCACCGGCGATCCGGTCTGCCGCAAAAACGGCGGGTTTTACTTTGAGTTTCATGTTCGCTCCTGTGTTCCTGTGATCGATTGATTTGGGACATGAGCATTAAACGGGGCAACGCTGGCCCCGCGCGGGCGCGATTCGGGCAATGCGCTGATGAATTGTGGCAACAAAAAGGCAGCTGCCCGCCGGGGGCTGATTCGCCCGGCTATTGCGGTATATTTCACCGCACAGACACAGGAGTATTTATGCCCCGCCGTATCGCCATTGTTGAAGACGATCCCGTCATCCGTGCCAACACCGCCGACGTGCTGAAAAAACACGGCTACGAGGTCGTGCAGCATGCCAACCGCCCGGAGGCGCTGGCAGCCATGCGCACGCGCCTGCCCGATCTGGCGCTGCTCGATATTGGGCTGGGCGATGAAATCGATGGCGGCTTTGCCTTGTGCCGCGAGCTGCGTGCGTTGTCCGGCACGCTGCCGATTATTTTTCTGACGGCGCGCGACAGCGATTTTGATACCGTGTCAGGCCTGCGCATGGGCGCCGACGATTACGTCACCAAGAACATGAGCCTTCCGCATCTGCTGGCGCGCGTGTCAGCCCTGTTCCGCCGTGCCGATCTCGCCCAACAACCGGCGCCCAGCGAAGACCTGCTCAACCGCGGCCCGCTGCAACTGGATTTGCAGCGCTTCACCGTCAGCTGGAACAACCACGAAGTTGAACTCACACTCACCGAATTCTGGATGGTGCATGCGCTTGCCAAGTTTCCCGGCCACGTCAAGAACCGTGAACAACTGATGGGCGAGGTGCATATCGTCGTCGACGACAGTACCATCACCTCGCACATCAAACGCATACGCCGCAAGTTTGTCGCAGTGGATGAGGCGTTTGATTGCATTGATACGGTGTACGGGCTGGGGTATCGCTGGCGGACGGCGGCGTGACGCCACAAAAATTTTCTTCGCGCCTGCCGCGCCTCCCCCGCGTATTCGGCCTGCACGGTCAGGTCGTGTTGGTGGCGCTGGTGCTGCTGGTGATTCCGTGGGTGGGCTACAGCTATGTAAAAGCGATGGAAAAACTGCTGCGCGAAAATCAGGAGCAGCAAGTCATTGCTGCCGCACGCGGCATTGCGACGGCTCTACAGGACAGGCCGCGTCTGCTCGAACTCCAAGGGCCGTCGAAAAAAATTAATGAAATCAGAGAGTTACAAATTCCCTCACCAACCGAGGCTGAGCACACTGGCGAATTGGAAGCGCCAAAACCCTTGCCTCTACCTCCGGAGCCAGCGCCGCCCGCGACCAAAGTCTCCGACGAAATCCGCGTCATCGTTACCGGCCTCGCGCGCGCCGGGCTGCGTATCTGGGTGATCGACACTAAGCTGCAACTGGTGGCGACCGCGGGCAATCTCGACAACAAACAAAAGTACAGCGGTAGCGCCGCGAGCTTCGGCCCGCTGGAAAAAATGGTGAACGCAGCGCTGCAACCGCTGTTCAAGCGCATGTTCCCGCCAGCCGTGCAGCCCGATGAAGAATTCATCCCCAACGATGTGGTGTTCGGTGGACGCGACCTTGAACGCGCGCTTGACGGCACGCCCGGTCTGCGCCGTCGTGCCGGGCCGCAGGGCCGCAATGTGATTCTGTCGGCCGTGCATCCCATCTGGGTCGGCGAGAAAGTCGTCGGCGCGGTGGTGGTCGAGGAGAACACCGATGCCATCGTGTCGCTCGGCAACCGCGTGTTTCAGCAACTGGCGGCGGTGACGCTGATTGCGTTTGCCGCAGCGGCGCTGGTGCTGCTGCTGTTCGCCTCGCGTGTGAGCTCCCGGCTGCGGCGCCTGCGCGACGAAGCCGAAAACGCCATCGATTCGCAAGGCCGCATACAGGGCCTGGCCACCGCTGAAAACGCCAACGATGAAATCGGCGACCTGTCGCGCGCCTTTTCCACCATGCTGGAAAAACTCGCTCAATACAACGCCCATCTCGAAAAACTCGCCCAGCGTTTAAGCCACGAGCTGCGCACGCCAATCGCCGTGGTGCGTTCGTCGCTGGATAACGTCAAACTGCAAAACATGCCGCAGGATGCCGCAGTGTATATCGAACGCGCCGAAGGCGGCCTCAACCGGTTGGAAACCATACTCACACGGATGGCCGAAGCCACGCGCCTTGAACAGGCGGTGCGTAACGAAGAACGCACGCCATTCGATGCCAAAGCCGTGCTGGCGGGTTGCGTCAGCGGCTACGGTGGCGCCTACCCGAAGTGCGCGTTTGAACTCACCATGACCGACGAGCCCGTAACGCTCACCGGCGCGCCCGATCTGTTCGCGCAAATGCTCGACAAACTCGCCGCCAACGCCGCCGACTTTGCCATGCCGGGAACCCCCATCGCCATCAGGCTGCAACGCGACGGCGAAAAACACGATGAGGCCGTGCTGCAATTCAGCAACAGCGGCCCGCCGCTACCGCCGGAAATCGCCGACCGGCTGTTTGATTCGATGATTTCCGTGCGCAAGGAAGCCAGCGGGGATAATCCGCATTTGGGATTGGGGCTTTATATTGTGCGGTTGATTGCGGAGTTTCATGGGGGCAAGGCTAGCGCTCGGAATCTCGACGGTAGTTGGGTAGTGTTTGAAATTCGGGTGCCGTGTGATATAGCGGCACTGTAGAACTACGCCATGTTTAAATCGACAATATGCGCCTCGCACCATCGCGAAGATGGCCGACAATATATCCTCGTCATTCCCGCGAAATCGGGAATCCATACGATGTGCGATCTGGCACTGTGTTACGGATTCCCGCCTTCGCGGGAATGACGTGACGGAGATAGCGGCACCCAAGCGACAGCCCGGCGAAACCGATGCACTGGAATAGCAATGACAACCCCACACTCCTCCACCATCACCCCCGCCCAACGCCATCACACCCCGGCCATCCACGCCATGATCGTGGAACTGGCGCAGTACGAAAAACTCGAGCATCTGGTCAAAGGCACGGTTGCGGATCTCGAAACAGAACTCTTTGGCGAGAGGCCCATTATCGAGGCCATTACCGCGCTGGTGGATGAAACACCCGTCGCCTTCGCGCTGTATTTCCACAACTACTCGACCTTCCTCGGCCGCAAGGGGCTGTATCTTGAAGATGTCTACGTGAAGCCCGCCCACCGCCGCCGGGGCATCGGCCGCGCGCTGCTGATCCACCTTGCACGCATTGCGGTGGAACGCGGCTGCGGACGCTTTGAATGGTCGGTGCTGGACTGGAACGCGCCGGCAATCGCGTTCTATGAAGGCTTGGGCGCGACTGTCATGCCCGAGTGGCGCATCGTGCGGGTCACCGGTGAAGCGCTTGCCGCGCTTGCGCGCAAGCCTGAGGGCAGCCTTTAAGCATTAATCTGTAACTATTTTTTTTTGGTAATTAGGGCGTTTCGTAACCAAAGTATCCTAGAGGATACCTATGGTTACCAGAGTGAAAACAAGCGGCGGACACACGGTTTTTAGCTGTGCGGC
>SYEN01000384.1 GCA_005800795.1 Burkholderiales bacterium
CCCTCTCCCGCAAGCGGGGCGAGGGGGGAAAACAGGCAGGAGCAAACCATGGCCAAAGACGGCTACAAGATTTTCGATTCCGACACGCATGTCGGTCCGACCATGAACGTCATCGACGAATTTCTTAGCGATGTTGAGCGCAAAAAGCTCGACGGCTGGGCGGAATTCAAGGCGGTGAACAAGAAAGGCGATATCACCTACAACCGCGGGCAGCGGCGCTATCGCCGCAAGCTGGGCACCGCCAAGGCGGATACGAATCCCGGTGGTTACATGGCGGGCTTCACCGGTGTCGCGAAAAAGCGCGCGGTGTCACCGCTGGTGGATGCCAACGCCGGCGAACGCATCAAGGACATGGATTTCGAGGGCGTGGATGTCAATCTCACGTTGCCTTCGGGCTGGTGGGGCACGTGGACTTCGACGGACGACGTGGCGCTGGAAGCCGCCATGTATCGCGCCTATCACCGCTGGATGGACGCCTACTGCGGGCAGTTTCCCGATCGTCTGGGTGGCGTAATTCTCGCCTGCGGGCGCGATGTCAAAAGCGCGGTGGAGGAAATTCATCGCTGGGGTAAATCGCGCTGGGCATGGGGCGTGCTGCCGTATGCGCCGTATGGCATGCCGCTGGATCACCCGGATTTTGAGCCGGTGTGGGCCGCCGCAGCCGAACATGATCTGGCCGTCACGCTGCACACCTTTACCGTGATGCCCCCGTACGCGCCGGGCGGCACCGACAATTGGGAAAATCTCTTTCTGCAACGCTCGGCGTCGCACCCGTGGTGCGGCATGCGCAATATGGCGTCACTCATCGGATCGGGCCTGATGGATCGTTATCCGAAGCTGCGCATCGGCACGCTGGAAGCCGGCCATGGCTGGCTGCCGTTCTGGATGGCACGCATCGACGAACACGCGCGCACCATCCGTTCGGAAATCCCCGATCTGAAAATGATGCCCAGCGAGTACGTGTTGTCCGGGCGTTATTTTCAAAGCATCGAAATTCCCGAAGGATTGAAGCTCACCAACTCGGTGATCGATCTCGTCGGCGAAGACGTGCTGATGTACGCCTCGGATTACCCACACGGCGAGAGCCACTTTCCGGAGTCAGTGGACCTGGTGCTGGAATGGGATATGCCGCGCGCGCGCAAGAACAAATTGTTTTGGGACAACGCGCTCAAACTGTATGCCCGTTGCGGGTTGAAGTGAAATTCGTGACACGCGGCGCGTCTCGTTATAAGTATCTGTTTTTATTGGGTTTTTTGTATAGCGCGTGGAGCGCTCACGTACACGCGCAAAGCGCTGCTGCGACGGCCTATCCCACCAAACCCGTGCGCGTCACAGTCGGTTTCGCTCCCGGCGGCGCCACTGACATCGTTGCGCGGATGTTCGCGCAAAAGTTAAGCGAAAGCCTGGGCCGCTCGTTCGTGGTGGAAAACCGGCCCGGCGGCGGCGGCACCGCAGCAACCCTGCAGGTGCTGAAATCGCCTGCGGACGGTTACTCAATACTCGCGATATCCGGCACCTACACCATCACGCCGGCGATCACCAAATCGCTGCCGTACGATGCGCTCAGGGATGTCGCGCCGATTTCACTGGTGAATCAGGCGCCGTTTCTGGTGGTGGTGCATCCCGCGCTACCGGTGAAAACCGTGCGCGATCTGGTGGCACTGGCAAAGGCACAACCCGGCAAGCTGGATTACGGCTCGGCGGGCCAGGGCAGCAACGTGCATCTGTCGGTCGAGCTCTTAAACAGCATGGCTGGCATCAAAATGACCCACGTGCCGTACAAGGGCACCGGGCAGGCGCTGATTGATCTGATGGCTGGGCAGGTGCAATTGACCATTGCCAATATTCTGTCCGGCCTGCCTTACGCGCGTTCGGGCCGCATGCGCGGGCTGGCAGTTACTGGCCCACGGCGTGTGAAAGCCGCGCCAGAAATCCCCACGGTTGGCGAATCCGGCGTGCCTGGCTACGAAGTCTCCAGTTGGAACGGCTGGCTGGCGCACGCCGCCACACCGCCGGAAATCATCGCCAGACTCAACGCCGAACTGGTTAAAGCCGCCAAAGCCCCCGATATCAACGAGCGTATGGTGGGCGACGGCGGCGAGGCGCTGGGCTCCACGCCGGAGCAATTCCGGCAATACCTGTCGGACGACATCGTGCGCTGGCGCAAAGTGGTGCAAGTGGCGGGTATACGCGTTGAATAAGCGTGTCGATTAATCAGGGCGAACCAAGCGCAGCGCAAGCACACTTAAAGTTGTGTCGAAACAGTAATTTATCCTGTCAACCGGTAGTGACATTCATGCATTCTGTTATATTCGGTGCCGCTCTAAAGACCCTGACACTTTCATCCTAGAACAATCATGACTGCCCTGCGTAATTCCGCATTATTCGCATTACAGCGCTGTGCCATCGCGGCCCTTCTGCTGGTGACCCTTCATGCCGGCGCTTATGCGCAGCCTGCAGCGAAGCCCGCGCCCGCCGTGGATGCGCGCGCCACCGCCACCGCGCAAATCATGGCCGGCATACAGCCGGCGGCAGGCGACTCGGTTGTCGACAAATTGGTCGCCACTGACGCCTGGAAAAATCACAAGACGGCGATGGAAGCGCAATGGAAGTCCGTTAGTTCGCGTATCGCATTAATCGAAAAATGGTGCGACCAGGAAGTCAAATTTAAGGACGTGGCCAATCGCACGCTGCTGTACCCGTTCAGCGGGCCGGATTTCATCAACGCCTGGGCGCTGTATCCGAATCACGGCAAGTACGTGTTTTTCAGCCTCGAAAACCCCGGCCAATTGCCCAACCTCGACAAAATGGGGCCGAAGGAATTCGACGCCCTGTTGCGCGACGTGCGCAACGCGTTTAACGAAATTTTTCAACGCAATTATTTCATCACGTCCTACATGGGCAAGCAGCTCACCACGCCGCACCTCAAAGGCACGGTGCCCATCATAGCCACCATGATGGCGCTGAAGGACTTGCGCATCGCCAAGATCGAGCCGGTGGATCCATTCCCCGAATTGACCAAGCAGTTTTCGGAGCCCAAGGCCGCGCGTCCCGGCAAAATATTGCGTGGCGCAAAAATCACTTTTGTAACCAGCGCCAATCGCACGCATGAGCTGACTTACTATTCGCTCGACGCCACCGACAAGGCGCTGGTGCATTACCCCGAATTCCTCGACTTCGTGGGCCGCAACAAACCCGCCTCTGCACTGGTTAAATCGGCATCCTACCTGCTGCACGACAACCAGTTCTCCAAAACCCGTGACATGATTCTCGCCTCCGCCGATATTCTGGTGCAGGACGACACCGGCGTGCCCTACCGCTACATCAAGCAGGCCAACTGGAACGTCAAGCTTTTCGGCAAATACCACACCCCCATTGCACCGATGCAATGGGGCCTGCAAACCGATTTGCGGCAGGCATTTACCGATCCTGAAGTCGCCGCGCGCGGGCCGCTACCGTTCCCCTTCGGCTATCACTGGAAGGGCGCGGAATCGGGGTTAATTCTAGCGACCCGTCCGTAGAAAAAAACGGCCCCAAATGATCCCCTCGCCCCGCACGCGGGGAGAGGGTTAGGGAGAGGGGCAACTGCCGTAGCCACGGAAGCCCCAATGCCCAAATCAGCAACACCCAAACGCCGCCGCTTCCAAACCAGCGACGGCGTTTTTCTTTCCGCCATCGAATGCGGGCCGGGTGACGCGCAGCTCACCATCGCCTTCATCCCCGGCTGGTGCATGCCGCTATGGCTGTTCGACGAACAGTACGCCGCGTTAAGAAAACATCACCGCGTAATAGCCCTCGATCCGCGCGGCCAGGGCCAATCCGATGTGCCGGATACCGGCTACAACTTCGAGCGCCGCGCCACCGACATCCACGAATTCCTCCAGCCGTATCAGAATGTGCTGCTGGTTGGCTGGTCGCTCGGGGCGCTGGAAATTCTGGAATACGCCCATCGTTTCGGTGAAGACAAACTCGCCGGCATGGTGCTGGTCGACAGCTCCGTCGGCGAACTGCCAGTGCCGCCACCCGGCGGTACGTTTCTTCAGTCGCTGCGTGAAAAACGCGATAGCGTACTCGACGGCTTCGTGCGTGAGATGTACGCAAAGCCCCGCCCCGAAGCGGAAATCGCTGTCCTGTTAAGCGACGTCAAACGCATGTCGCTGGACAATAGCATCGCCCTGCTCTCGTCAGGCATCCCGCGCGAGCACTGGAAAGACTGCGCACACGCGTTCAAAAAGCCGTTGCTTTACGTGGTCACGTCGCAGTTCGAAGAACAGGCGCGCAACCTCGAAAAGAACCGGCCCGGCACGCGTATCGAACTATTCAGCGAAGCCGGGCACGCGCTGTTTGCGGATGAGCCGAAACCATTTAATGCAGTAATGCAGGATTTTGCGCGAACAGTTCCGTTGCGCCAATACTAAAACACTGAAGCTGCGACTCGCCGACGGTAGTGAGGCGGTAGAATGCCACTTTCATGGGTATTCCCGCTCAATCCCGCACAGGCTAAATCATGAGACGACCCCTATTGCCCTGTTTGCTCCTGCTTTTTGGCGCATTGCCACTGTATGCGCAAGACTTTCCGAACAAGACCGTGCGCGTGATCGTGCCATGGGCGGCGGGTGGTTCCACCGATTCCATCGGCCGCATCCTCGGCCAAAAGCTCGCGGAATACACCAGCCAGCAATGGATCATCGATAACCGCGGCGGCGCCACCGGCACCATCGGCCACGCGTTCGTCGCGAAGTCGCCGCCCGATGGCTACACGCTGCTACTCGGCACCAACAGCACCTTTGCCATTGCGTCGCACCTTTACAAGAATATTCAGTACGACAACGACACCGCGTTTGCGCCGATTTCGCTGGTGGCGGTGAATCCGCAGATTCTGACGCTGCATGCGTCGATGCCTGTGAAGACCGCAAAGGATTTGATTTCACTGGCGCGCGCACAACCGGGGCAGATTATTTTCTCCAGTGCGGGCGTGGGCGCCACCAGCCACATGGCAACCGAGCTGTTTATGAATATGGCGAAAATTAAAATGACGCACGTGCCGTACAAGGGTGGCGGCCCGTCGTTTCAGGCCTTGCTCGGCGGCGAAACGGCGCTATCGTTCGTCGATGCGATCACAGTCGCGCCCCACGCCCAAACAGGCCGCCTGCGCGCGTTGGCCACCAGCACGCTGAAACGCACGCCGTTGATGCCCACCGTGCCAACGGTGCATGAATCAGGGCTGCCGAATTTTGAATCGGTGACGTCGTTTGGTCTGTTTGCCCCGGCGGGCACCGCACGCGATATCCTCGGTAGAGTCAACCGCGACGTGGTGCGCGCGGTCGCCGCCAATGATGTCAAGGACAAACTCAAGGCGCAGGGTGTGGACCCGGTCGGCAGTACGCCCGAAGAATTAACCGCACACCAGAAGCAGGAAACCGCCAAGTGGGGAAAAGTGATCCGCGAGCAGGGCATCAAGTTCGAATAATTGCCGGTGTCTCCCGGCGCACAACCATTCAAATCAGGGAATCGAAAAATGGGCTTTTACGCAGAGCGGCTTGGCCGCATCAAACTTTCCCCCAGCACCGCTGCAACCCAACGCGCACGTGAGTTGCGTGCACAGGGGCACGACATCATCGCGCTCACCATCGGCCAGCCGGATTTCAATACGCCGGAGCACGTCAAGAAAGGCGTGATGGCGGCGCTGGCGCGCAACGAGACCAAGTATCCGCCGATTGACGGCATCCCGGAATTGCGCGAAGCCGCTGCGCGCAAGTTTCAGCGCGAGAACGCGTTGAAGTACGGCGCTGATCAAATCATGATCGGCACTGGCAGCAAGCAGATTATTTTTAATGCGATGCTGGCCACCATTGGCGCAGGGGACGAGGCGATCATTCCCGCGCCGTACTGGATTTCATATCTGGACATGGTGCTGGTGGCAGACGGCACGCCGGTGGAAGTGCCTTGCACCGCCGAAGCGGGTTTCAAAATCACGCCCGCACAACTCGAAGCCGCGATCA
>SYEN01000385.1 GCA_005800795.1 Burkholderiales bacterium
AAGTATTATTTCCCGATGTATCTGAAGGAAATCGAATACCGATACAATCACCGCAACGACAACGTTTTTAAGCTTTTCTTGAAACTCTACTTTGGTTACGTTTCGCCCTAATTACCTTTAATTTTATTGATTATTTTTAATACAAACATTTTGGCCTTACCTACAGCGGCCACCAGCGCGACGCGAACCGCATCTTAGTCGAAGCACATGTACTCGGCAAACGGTGGTATGCCCCTATTGGCGCGCAACGTACACGACATACAATGTCGGCCATGCATCGCCTGGTCATTGCCCCTTGGGTTTGTTATGCGCTGATCGCGCCAGCCTTGTCCCACGCGCAAGTCCATTACCCCGTAAAGCCGGTGCGTGTGATCGTCGGTCTCGCGCCCGGTGGTGGCACTGATTATCAGGCGCGTCTGTTTTCGCAAAAGCTCGCGGAAAATCTGCGTCAGCAGTTTATCGTGGACAATCGACTCGGCGCGGGCGGTCTGATCGCCTATCACACCGCCGCCAGCGCCGCGCCCGACGGCTATACGCTGCTGGTATCCACGCCGGTGTACACGATTGCACCGGCGTTCAACGAAAAGTCGCGGCTTGATCTGCTGCGCGATTTCGCGCCGGTGTCGCTGCTGACCAAGGCGCCGTACCTGGTGGTGGTGCACCCCGCGTTTCCGGGCAAAACCTTCCCCGACATGATCGCCCATGCCAAAACCCAGCCACTCAACTTCGGCGTGAGCGGCCTGGGCACCACCATCCATCTGGGTGCAGCATGGATCGCGCAGGCGACGCGCGCCAACATCGTGATCATTCCGTACAAGGGCACCGGCCCCGCGCTGAACGATCTGCTTGGCGCGCAGATTCACACCACCTTTGCTAACATCCTCAACGTGTCGCCGCATATCAAAAGTGGACGTCTGCGCGCGCTGGCGGTATCCGGTGGCGAGCGTTCGCGTGTGATACCGGAACTCCCCACCATCGCGGAATCCGGCGTGCCCGGTTTCGATGTGACCACCTGGCACGGCTGGCTGGCACCCGCGGGCACGCCGCCGGCAATACTCGACAGGATTCACGCGGAACTGGCAAAATTCGTGCGCACGCCTGCACTGGCGGAAAACTCGCCGCCGACGGTGGCGAAGCTGTGGGCAGCTCACCGGCCGAATTTCGCAGCTTCCTCGCGGACGAGATGGCGCGCTGGCGCCGTCTGGCAAAGTCCACGGGGCTCAAATTCGATCAGTAGCCGTTTTGAACGCGGTAAACTGATCAGGACGCACACCCATCCACAACCCTACACGCATACAGGAGGCTGACATGGCAAGCACGGGGTTCGCAGCATCAGCAGTATCAGCGGCACTGGTCATCATGATGCCGGGCGTTACGCTCGCGCAGTGGCAACCCACGCGCCCGGTGCAACTGATATTGCCCAACGCACCCGGCGGCGGCCCCGATTTCATCGCGCGTCTGATAGCGCCCAAGCTGTCGGAATTCGGCAAACAAAACATCGTTGTCGACAACCGCGCCAGCAACAACGGCGTCGTCGGCACCGAAATGGCGGCACGCGGCGCGCCCGACGGTACCTCGATGATTATCGGAAATTCCGGCACGCACGCGATCAACGCCTCGCTGTATCGCAAATTGCCCTACGATCCGGTGCGCGACTTCGCGGCGGTAACCGAAATCGCCTCACCGACGTTGGTTTTGTTAACGCATCCGTCAGTGCCGGCGCGCAGTGTGCGTGAGCTCGTAGCACTCGCCAAACAATCACCCGGCAAGCTCAACTTCGCCATCGCGGGCGCGACCGGCGAAATCGCCGGCAATGCGCTAAAACTGCAAGCCGGCCTTGACGTCAAGAACATTCCGTATCGCGGTGGCGGGCCAGCCATTGTGGCGCTGATGTCGGGTGAAACGGATGTGCTGTTCACAAACTATCTCGCGGTTGAATCGCATGTCGCCACCGGCAGGCTGCGTCTGCTCGGCACCACCAGCGCCAAACGCAGCGCACGCTTGCCGCAGGTGCCTACGATCGCCGAGGGCGGGCTCGAGGGCTACACGATAGAAATGTGGTACGGCCTGTTCATGCCGGCCAAGACGCCTGCCAGTGTGGTGCAGTCCGTGTCGCGCGAAACCGGGCGCATCGTGGCACTGCCTGAAGTGCGCGATAAGCTCGAATCGACGGGACACACGGTGAACACCAGCACACCGGAACAGTTCAGCGAAAAAGTGCGGTTTGAGGTGGATAAATTTCGCAAGATCATTCTGGCTTCAAAAATGCAGCAGGACTAATAAAAAAGCTTACTAAAAATAATAAATAAAATCAAATACTTACAGGGATATACATGCTTAAACTTGACACCCACGCCCACTGGTTCCCGCAAGAATGGGTGGACACTATTGCCAGCGAAGGCCCCAAAAGCGGTGTGGAAATTTCGCGCAATGAACAGGGCCGCATCACGGCTTCCATGCCAGGCGTACGTCTGCGGCCCAATTTCACGCCGCCCTATATCGATATTCCAACGCGGCTAAAAATCATGGACGACGCGCGCGTAGACGTGCACGCGCTGTCGCTCACCAGCCCGATGACGCATTGGGCGCCGCCGGAACTCGGCGCGAAGCTCGCGCAGGTATTCAACGATGGTTGTGCGCGCGAACATGAGAAACATCCGACGCGTTTTGTCGGTATGGCCACGCTGCCAATGCAGGCGCCTGATCTTGCGGTCGCTGAAGTCAAGCGTGCCGCCAAATTGCCCGGCATGCGCGGCGTTTATCTGCCCACGCACGTGCTGGGCAAAAACCTTGAGGAAAAAGAATTCTGGCCGGTCTACGAGCAATGCGAGAAATTGAGCTTGCCGATCTTCCTGCACCCGGTGTCGCCGGTGGGCAAGGAACGCATGATGAAGTATCACCTCGGCAACTTTCTTGGCAACCCGTACGAAAGCGGCATCGCCGCCGCGTCGCTGGTATTCGGCGGCGTGATGGATGCGTTCCCGAAACTCGACGTGATGTTGCCGCACGCTGGCGGCACCTTTCCGTGGCTGATCGGCCGCATGGATCACGGCACCACGGTGCGCGCCGAATGCAAGCACATGACCCAGCCGCCCTCCAGTTACCTGCGGCGCTTTCACTACGACACCATTACCCACAGCGACCAGATTTTGATGAACCTGATTCAGCTGGTCGGCGTGGATCGCGTGGTCATGGGCAGCGACTGCCCGGCGGATATGAGCTACACGCGGCCAGTGGACGTAGTCGAGCGCTTGCCGGATTTGTCGGCAGCGCAGCGTGAGGCGATTATTGGCGGCAACGCAGCAAAGCTGCTGCGTATGGGTTGATGCTTGCAGCAGCTTTGTGACGAAATTAAAAAATATCAATTAAAACAAATACTTACAATTTACTTCCTGCGCGGCGGCAACCCCTGCTCCGGCACGTAAGGCTGCGTGCGCAGCGGCGCGTTGCTAAGCGCGAGCATGCGTTTGCGCACGGCATCGGCGTCGGCGCGGCGGCCTTGCACTTCGTAAAGCCCGACGAAGTTGTTCAGCGCAAAGGCCACGTTCGGATGGTCCACGCCGTAGGTCTTTTCAATAAGCCGCAGCAGCATGCGGTACACCACCTCAGCCTCTTTGTAACGCCCTTGCAGTTGTGTCACCACGCCCCAATCCTGCAGCAGATGCAGCACGCGAGGATGCGCGGGTGGAAAGGAATTTTCAACAAGGGGGATGCCGCGCCGGTAATACGGCTCGGCCTCGGCGTGGCGCTGCAGGCCCTGATACCACTCAGCGAGATCAATCAGCGCAAAGCCCAGGCGCGTATCGTCGGCAGGCACGCTTTTTTCGAGAATGGCGAGCGCGCGCTTGTAGGCGGCTTCGGCTTCATCACGGCGGCCCTGTGCTCGATACAATGCAGCGAAATTATTGGACAGCGCCCGCGCCACCAACGGGCTGTCCCGGCCTTGTGTCTGCTCGATGATCGATAGCTCGCGACGGAAACTGGTCTCGGCCTCGTTGTAGCGGCTTTGCACGCGATAAAGATCGCCCAGTGCATTGAGCACGCTCGCCTTGCGTTGGAGCAATTCATGTTGCGGCTCGCGCACAGTGCTGTTTGCCGACTCCAGCAGCGTCAACGCGCGCAGATGGCTTTTTTCAGCGGCGGGGTAGTCGTATTGCGCGCGCTGCGCCTGTGCCAGGCCAAAGTAGGTCGCGGCGATGCGGGTATCATTCTCCGCGAAACCGCTGGTTTGCTTGAGCGCGGCGCCGTACATTTGCACCGCCGCCGCGTGGTCACCACGCTTGGCGGCCTCGGCTGCGGTATTCATGTGATTGCGCCAGATCGCTTCGTCGGCGCGGGCGGGGCCGCCGCACAGCGCCACAGCCAACACCACCGACGCGGCGATAAACAGCGTGCGCGGAAGGCTCACCAACTTTAAGTCGACAGCTTCCAATTCCTTGGGCGTCATCAACAGCGTCGCATATGTTTCATTCTGTCAGGCACTCTGCATATCGTTCGTCTAACGCTTTGACGATCGAGGTGAATTCTTCCCACGCACTTTCGGAGCAGGCGCACGCAGCTTGCCGTCGTCCGTCCGCCGCGGCGCAATATTGCCAAGATAATCCAGCGGATTCAACCAGCCGTCGGCCACGAGTGACGGCATTGTCGCCCCGCGCGGCACCACCGCCAGTTTTCCTCGATCAGGCGAGTGCTCAGGCCCAGATGCAGGTGGCTGTTACCGCCCCAGTCGCGCACGTTGCCTAACGCGCCACCGGCTGCGATGGGGTCACCGGGCAGTAAATCCGATTGCACATGACCGTAGTAAGCGTAGACCGTACCCAACGGTTGCGGGCAGTCGTGTTCGATAATCAGCACCGCACCTACGATATCGGCCTGACGTGTGTTATTGGCTGTCACCGTGCCGTCGCATAGGGCTACGACCGACGCGCCTGGCGGCGCCGAGAGATCCACACCAAGATGTTCCTTGCCGCCGTTGAAACCCGGAAAGCGCCGGTCGAAAAATCCGAAAATAAGTTGCGTGTTGGCCAGTGGCGACGTCAGCAATGGCGCGTTCGGCGCTGGCGCTGTGTTGGCCCGGCGCGCGCACTGCAATTGGGCTGCGTGATGATTGGCATACTGACGCCGGCACTGCTCTGCAGTGCTGGGCTGTGCATGGGTGGTTATGCCTGTCAACAACGACAAGAACAACGCCAGCCACCGCAGCGCTGCGCAGAGCAGAGGCTGCTTTTCTGCCAGGGTTTCAAAAGCACGCAAGAGACGATAGAGGACAGTACGGAAATATTTGTTAACTATTTGATTTATATGGATATTTTATTCGTACATGCCGAAGTTATGTAACACGCAGGGCGAAGCCTTCGAGAAACTCTACAGGTGGCTTGGCATCGGCGCAAATGCCATGTTACGGGGCGCCATGATCAAAGCAGCTAGAATACGGCCCCTATGAATTGCAAGTCCCTTCGCGCATGAACGCACCCGATCACAGCCACACCGGTTTCGCCAACGTGTCACACGATGAAGCGGTGTGCCAGGCCCGCGAACGGGTGCCCGCACTGCGCGAACGCGCCGCACAAGCCGAAACTGCGCGCGTGATGCCGCCGGAGACCGTGGCCGATTTGCAGCGCATCGGCGCCTTTCGCATACTGCAACCCCAACGCTGGGGCGGCATGGAACACGACTGGATTACCTATATCGACGTGCCCATGGAGTTGGCGCGCGGCTGCGCTTCGACCAGTTGGACCGTGGTAAATCTGAGCATCCACAACTGGATGCTCGCGCTCTATGATGAACGCGCGCAGGCCGATGTATGGGACAAGGATCCGGCGGCGTTGATTGCGGCGGGCATTGCCTATCCGCAGGGGCGCGCGCGCAAAGCCGATGGTGGATTTGTGATCAGCGGACGCTGGAATTTTTCGAGCGGCGTGAATATTTCCGAGTGGTGCATGCTGGCGGTAACGGTTCGCGACGGCGAAAAAGTCATCGATTACCGCATGTGTCTGCTCGACAAATCGCACTACGAAGTGGTGGATGACTGGCACACGCTGGGCATGCGCTCCACCGGCAGCATGACGGTGATCGTCAAGGATGTCTTCGTGCCCGAATATCGAGCGCTGTGCGCCTACGATATACGCGGCGGTGCCACGTTTCCGGGCGCACGCATCAACAAGCGTCCGGTATACTGCCTGTCGCTTAACGCGCTCGGCGGCCACGGCATAGCGGCTACGGCGGTGGGCAACGCCATGGCGGCGCTTGAGCATACGCTGGCGCTGGTCAGGGAACGCAGTACTAACTACACGGGCCTGAAAATGCGCGAGCAGCAAATCGTGCAACATCGCGTGGCCACGGCAGCAGTGAAAATCGAATCTGCCCGGCTGATGTTGCGCACCGACGCCATCGATGCGCAGGCGCAGGCCGACAAAAACGTGATACCCGATACGCAGGAAAAACTGCGTTTCAAACGCAATGCTGCGTACGCTGCCGGGCTGTGCACGGAAGCGGTGGATATACTGCACACGATTGCCGGCGCAACAGGCATTTATCAGAGCTACCCGTTGGAACGAATCTTCCGCGATGCACATGCGCTGGGTGCGCACATCAGCCTGAATTACGACGTGCAGGCGCCGCCTTGGGCGCTGATGGCCTTGGGCGGCGAAGTGGTAAGTCCGACGCTATAGTGCGCGAACGAGAGATAGGCTGCAGGAGACGGCTGCGAAATACCTTACCTTACGCCCACTTCAACCGCTCCAGCAGCGAGCGGCCCAAGACCCAGTCCTTGTCGTTTTCGGACAGGAAGCTCAATTCTTCGGTGAAATGCGTCAGGCGCTGGCGCCAGCCCACGCGGGCGAGTCCGTTCGTGACATCAGTTCCCCAATGGCAGCGCCGCGGGCCGAAGGCATCGAACACCCGCCGCAGATGCGGCGTCAGGTCGCGAAACGGATAGGGCACGAGTGAGGCGTTGGGCAGATTCGACAGCTTGATGCTGACATTAGGATACTTGGCCAGCTCCACGGCATGCCCGATGACTTCCGCCGTGCGACCCTCCTTCGCGACGGCGTTGTTCACGCCCATGTGATCGATTATCAGATTCAGGCCGGGGTGACGCTGCGCGATGGAGTCGAATTTGTTGATCATGCCAAACGCCAGAAACATCACGGGAAGGCCAGCCTTCTCGGCCGCTGGCCAGAACCAGTTCGCGGTACCATCGTCGAGCCACGCGGCCTCCTTGCCGAGAAAAGTCACGCGAACGCCGAGCATGCCCTTATTTTCTTTCCATCTCGGCAGCAGCGCCGCCGATTTCGGGTCTTGCAGGGGTATGCGTCCCATCACGGCGAAGCGCCCGGGATAACGCCGCGCCGCTTCGAGCCCGTACGTGTTGACGTCATTCAGGCCCGGCGGCACGACAACCGCGCGATCAATGCCGGCTTCATCCATCATGGGCAGCGCGCGCTCGATGGTAAACGGCTCCGGCAACTGCGGCTTGGCGCCGGAATTCCAAGGGTAATCAGGGCCGCTCGCCTTCCACAGATGAATCTGTGCATCGACGATCAGGCGCTTGCCCGATGAGGGCGCGGTGGCGCAGGCGCCCGTTGCCAGCGCGACACCCGCGCCCAGGGTGGTGCCGATGAATTTGCGACGTGACAACATGGTGATCTCCTCCGGTGAAACTGCGCGTTGTGGGTGGAATCATGAACACGGGGTTTGCCGCTGGAATGTTAGCACTCCGGTAGTCAAGCCGTTCACCCGATGGTTTCCCGGGGAGGTGCAAATATTGGCGGAAGAGAGTGGGAGTC